>JALZHT010000676.1 GCA_030860645.1 Acidobacteriota bacterium | reverse complement strand
CATCGGGAGCCGCGCGCTCAGCGCCGACTCGCGGCAGACCGACCTCTGCGCCTACCTCTCGGCCATCCTGCTCGGCGGCCTCGCCCTCAACGCGCTGCTCGGCTGGTGGTGGGCCGACCCCGCGGCCGCGCTCCTGATGACGCCGCTCATCGTCAAAGAGGGAATCGAAGCCCTGCGCGGCGAGACCTGCGGCGGCGGCGAATGCCGCTGAAGTGCCGACGCCCGGCGCGCCTGAGCATGCGGAAGATGCGCGCGGCCGCCTCGGGGCCGCCGCCCGCCGCCGGTCTTGAGTCGAAGACGCGCCTCTCCCTTCTTGAAAAGACCCGGCCTTTAGCGCAGAATACCCTCGCTTGTAACGGCAGGGTCTTACGGTCGCAGACCTTCGCTCTTGCTCAACCGCCTTTTCCCTTTCGCGCCCGCGGCCCCGGTACCCCGCTCGCATGATCGGCACAACCATCTCCCACTACCGCATCCTCGGCCAAATCGGCGAGGGCGGGATGGGTGTGGTCTACGTCGCCGAGGACACGCGGCTCGGCCGGCGCGTGGCCGTCAAGATCCCGCACGCCGGCCGCGACGAGCGCCACTACCGCTCGCGCTTCCTGCGCGAGGCCCGCGCCGTCTCCGCCCTTAACCACAAGAACATCGCCGCCGTCTTCGACTACGGCGAGACCGAGGACGGCTCGCCCTACATCGTCATGGAGTTGGTCACGGGGCAGACGCTCGGCGACATCCTGACGGGGCAGGGCCTCACGGTGACGCGCGCCGTCGAGGTCATCGGGCAGGTCGCCGAGGCGCTCGCCGAGGCCCACCGCCGCGGCATCGTCCACCGCGACGTCAAGCCCTCGAACGTCATCATCACCGACCGCGGCGAGGTCAAGGTGCTCGACTTCGGCCTCGCCAAGCAGCTCGACAACGGCAACGGCCACGGCGCGACGCCCTCGATGATGGCCTCGCACACGCGCAGCGACGTGGTCATCGGCACGCCCCTGTACCTGTCGCCCGAGCAGGCGCGCGGCGCGGCCGTCGACGGGCGCAGCGACATCTTCGCGCTCGGCGGGCTGCTCTACGAGTGCGTCGCGGGCCGTCCCGCCTTCTCCGGCTCGAACGTCATCGAGATCGGCGCGCAGGTCTTGCACGTCAACCCGCCGCCGCCCTCGCAGTTCAACCCGCGCGTCCCCGCCGAGCTCGACCGCGTCGCGCTCAAGGCGCTCGCCAAGCGCGCCGAAGACCGCTACCAGACGGCCGAGGAGATGGCCGCCGACCTCGCCCGCGTCCGCGCCAAGCTCTCCGGCGAGGACACCGCCCGGACGCGGCGGCTCACGACCGACGCGCACCTCGCGCGTTCGAGCGTGCTCATCACCATCGCCGAGAACCTGCGCCGCCCGCGCTTCTCGCCGCTCGCCCTCCTGGCCCTCCTCCTCGCCCTGCTCGCCGGCCTCTGGGCCTTCTTCTACTTCCGCGCGCCGGCCGTGCACGAGCCCCGGCCCGAGGCCCGCGCCTTCTACGACCGCGGCGTCGAGGCGATGCGCGAGGGCGCGTACTACAAGGCGAGCGCCCTCTTCAAGGAGGCGGTCGAGCTGGACGAGAATTACGCGCTGGCCCGCGCGCGCCTCGCCGAGGCGCTGACCGAGATGGACTACGTCGACCGCGCCAAAGACGAGTTGCTCACCGTCACGCGGCTCGTGCCCGAACGCAGCGCGCTGCCCGAGCGGGAGCGGCTCTACCTCAACGCCGTCACCGAGACCGCCCAGCGCCGCTACCCCCGGGCCGTCAAAATCTATCAGGAGATCGCGCGGCTCAACCCCGCCTCGCCGCACGTCTACCTCGACCTCGGCCGCGCCCACGACAAGAACAACGAGGCCGACAAGGCCGTCGCCAACTACACCGAGGCGACCCGGCGCGACCCCGGCTACGCGGCCGGCTTCCTCGGCCTCGGCACGCTCCACGCGCGCCAGAAGAACGTGCCGGGGGCGACCGCCGCCTTCGACCGCGCCGAGAAGCTCTTCGCCGCCACCGGCAACGTCGAGGGCCGGGCCGAGGTTCACTTCCAGCGCGGCCGCCTCTTCATCGAACTGCGCCGGATGGAGGAGGGGCGGCAAGAGCTGGAGCGCGCGCTGGAGCTGGCCCGCTCCACCAACAGCCTCCACCAGCAGGTGCGCATCCACCTCCAGCTCAGCTACGCGGAGGGCGGCGACCGGGGCGTGGGGCGCGCCCGCGGCGCGCTGGAGACGGCGCGCACCGGCGGCATGCACGACCTCACCGCGCTCGGCTACATCACGCTCGGCAACCTCTTCAATTCCCTCAGCAACTACGCCGAGGCCGACGACTACTACAACCGCGCGCTGGAGTTCACGCGGACGCAGAAGCTACGCCGCTACGAGGCGATGGCGTCGTTCAACCTGGGGAGCCTGCGCGAGCGGCAGAACCGCCTCGACGAGGTCGAGCCGCTTGTCATGCGGGCGCTCGAATTCTACGAGCAGGGCGGGTTCCGCAAGGAAGTCACCAGCGCGCGCATGCTCCTCGGCCGCATCAAGGGGCGGCGCGGCGACCTCGGCGACGCGCTCAACATCTTCGAGGAGCAACTGCGCGTCGCCTCGCAGGCGGGCGACCTGCCGACGGTCGGCGCGCTGCACAGGGAGTGCGGCGCGACCCTCGCGCTCCAGGGCCGCATCCCGCGGGCGCTCGAACACTACCGCGAGAGCCTCGCCGTCGCCAGATCGCTCGGCGACCGCGCGCAACTCGCCTACGCCGTCATCAACCACGCCATCCTGCTCTGGCAGTCGGGCCGCTTCGGCGAGGCGCGCGCCGCGCTCGACGAACTGCGCGCGCTCGTCACGGGGCCGGAGGCCGTGAGCAAAGAGCTGCTGCCGCGCCTGAGCGTCACCGAGGCCCGGATGGAGTTGGCCC
>JALZHT010000675.1 GCA_030860645.1 Acidobacteriota bacterium | reverse complement strand
CCTCCGTGCCCTCCGTGTGAGACGGGCCTTCCGGCACGCTCGACGGTAATTTCTTCAGGAGGTCGGAGGTTACGTCTCGTCGCGGCCGCAGAGGAGTTCGGCGGCGAGGAGCGGGATGGTCAGCTCGTGGTGGCCGGTGACGCTGAAGCCGCGGCCCGCGCCGCCGCTCACGGGGCGGCGGACGACGTTCGTCAGCGGGCGGTAGGACTGTATGAAGTCGAAGTTGGCGGTCGTGAAGTCCGCGAGCGGGTGGCCGAGGTTGCGCACCAGCGTCACGCACTTCAAAAACACTTCCGGCAGGACGACCGCCGAGCCGACGTTGAGGTAGACGCCGCCGCCGTCGAGACGCCTGACCAGTTCGGCGAGCAGGCGGAAGTCCGTGTGCGTCGTCGCGCCGAGGGCCGCGCCGTCGGCCAGCGGGTGGAAGTGCGCGATGTCGGTCCCGATGGCGACGTGCGCGGTGAAAGGCACGCGCGCCCCGTAAGCGGCGCACAGCAGCGACAACTCGGCGTGCGGCGGACTCAGGGCGGCGAGCGCGCGCCCCAAAGCCTCGCCCAATCCCAGGCCGTCGCGCGCCCCCTCAAGCGCGGCGGTGTTCAGAAGTCGGCCCGTCTCCTCGGCGGCCCCGAACGCGCCCGCGCCCAGACTCGCGTCCACGTCCTCGGAGGTCGAGCCGACGAGCGCGATCTCGGCGTCGTGCACGAGCACCGAGCCGTTGGCCGCGACGGCCGAGACGAAGCCGCGGTTCATCAAATCTATGAGGAGCGGCGCGAGGCCGGTCTTGACGACGTGGCCGCCGAGGCCCCAGATGATCGGCTTGCCCACCCGGCGCGCGCGGCGCACCTGCGCGGCAAGTTGTCTGAGCGACCGGACGGCGAGGATGTTCGGCAGCGAGGCGAGGAACTCGCGCAGCGAAGAATCCTCGCCGACCGGGCGCGCGAAGTCCCCGGCCGCGACCTTGCTCGGCCGCCCGGCGAGCGGGTAAGTGTTGACCTTCTCCAGGCCGAGCGGCCGCACCCCTTCGTCGTCGTAGATGGACATAAGAGGGAATTAAAGACCGTGAATCGTGAATCGTAAATCGTGAATCGAGGTTGAGTGGCATTCGACCTGAATAGTGAATCCCAAGCGGAGCAAGAGACTAAGGATTCACGGTTGACGATTCACGATTCACGGCTTTTACTCATGAGAAGAGCATGCGCTCAACGAGGTCGCAGAGGACGTGGCCGACGAGGTTGTGTGTTTCCTGTATGCGCTGCGTGTCGCCGCTCTCGACGACGAGCGCGAGGTCGCACAACTCGCGCACGCGCCCGCCGTCGCGCCCGAGCAGCCCGAGCACGGTCAGCCCGCGCCGGCGCGCCGTCTCGGCCGCCGCCACGACGTTCGGCGAGTTGCCCGAAGTCGAGATCACGAGCAGCACGTCGCCGCGCGCGCCGAACGCCTCGACCTGGCGGGCGAAGACCCGCTCGAAACCCGTGTCGTTCGCCACGCACGTCAGGACGCCGCCGTCGGTCGCGAGCGACAGCGCCGGCAGCGCCGGCCGCCCCTTCAGCAAGAACTGGTTCACGAACTCGCCCGCGATGTGCTGCGCGTCGGCCGCCGACCCGCCGTTGCCGCAGACGAGGAGCTTGCCGCCCGCGCGAAAACTCTCGGCGAGCAAGTGGGCGGCGCGCGCCACGTCCGCCGCGCTTCCGTCGAAGAAGCGCCGCTTGGCTTCGATGCTGTCGTCTACGATGGAGCCGATGCGGTCGGCGACGGGGTTCGTGTCGTCACGGGCGGGGGGGGCGGAAGTCGCGGGCCGTTGATCGCTCAAGCTGTCTCGCTCCTGTCCCGCGAGTATATCACGCGGCGCTCTTGCGCCGGCCCCGGGCGGCCGTCTTGCCGTTCGCGCCTTCGCCGTTCGAGGCTTTGCCGTTCGGGGTCTTCCCGTCCGGCGCGGCGTGGCCGTTGCCGAGGTGGCCGTTGAGTAAGGGGCGGAGGGCCTGGCCGGTGTGGGATTTGCGGACGCGGGCGACCTCTTCGGGCGTGCCGGCGGCGACGACGCGGCCGCCGCCCTCGCCGCCCTCGGGGCCGAGGTCAATGATGTAGTCGGCCGACTTGATCACGTCGAGGTTGTGCTCGATGACGATGACGGTGTTGCCCAAAGAGACGAGGCGCTGGAGCACGTCGAGGAGCTTGTGCACGTCGGCGAAGTGAAGCCCCGTCGTCGGCTCGTCGAGGATGTAGATGGTTCTGCCCGTCGCGCGCTTTGAGAGTTCGCGGGCGAGCTTGATGCGTTGCGCCTCGCCGCCCGAAAGCGTCGTCGCCGACTGGCCGAGCTTGATGTAGCCGAGGCCGACGTCAAGAAGCGTCTGGAGCTTCTGCTTGATCTGCGGGATGTTCTCCAAAAGCGG
Organism: Acidobacteriota bacterium; assembly: GCA_030860645.1. Classification (GTDB taxonomy): domain Bacteria; phylum Acidobacteriota; class Blastocatellia; order Pyrinomonadales; family Pyrinomonadaceae; genus QHXN01. The sequence goes on along the minus strand of JALZHT010000675.1, from coordinate 523 downwards.
CATCGCCTCCTCGATGGTCGTGTCGAGGAGGTCGGCGATGGACTTGCCCTTGTACTTGACCGAGAGCGTCTCGCGGTTGTAGCGCGCGCCGCGGCAGACGTCGCAGAGGACGTACACGTCGGGCAGGAAGTTCATCTCGATGCGCTTCATGCCGTCGCCCTCGCACGCCTCGCAGCGCCCGCCCTTGACGTTGAAAGAGAAGCGGCCCGGCTTGTAGCCGCGCTCGCGCGACTCGGGGAGCATCGCGTACAGCTCGCGGATGGGCGTGAACAGCCCCGTGTAGGTCGCCGGGTTCGAGCGCGGCGTGCGGCCGATGGGCGACTGGTCAATCTCGATGACTTTGTCGACGCCTTCGAGACCTTCAATCGAGTCGAACTCGCCCGGCTCTTCCAGAGAGCCGTAGACGTGGCGCGCGAGCGCGCGGTAGAGGATGTCGTCAACGAGCGTGGACTTGCCCGAGCCGGAGACGCCGGTGACGACCGTGAGCAGGCCGAGCGGGAAGCGCGCGTCGACGTTCTTGAGG
>JALZHT010000674.1 GCA_030860645.1 Acidobacteriota bacterium | reverse complement strand
GCCCCGCCCGCCGCGTGCTCGGCGGGGCGGGTGTTGGATGTGTGGCCGTCGCCGGCCGATGTCCCCGCGGCCGGGCTCGCGTTGTTCGCGGCAGTCGTGTTTCGTGTGTCCATCGCGGCGCGCGGGCCGGCGTCGTGGAAGGGCCTGTGGAGGACGGCCGCGGCGAGCTTCTCTTCGGAGACGGAGTGCGAGCCGCCGGCGGCGGCGACGGCCGGGCGTTCGCTGACGATGGTCGGCACCTCGTCCGCCTCGTCGGCGGAGGCGGCGGGACGGCCGCCGACGTGGACGAGGACGGCCGTCAGGTTGTCCTCCGCCCCGCGCTCGTAGCAGAGGCGCTTCAGCTCGGCGCAGGCGTCTTCGAGGCTCGGGGCGGACGCGAGCAGCGACGACAACTCGCCGTCGGGGATGTGGCGCGTGATGCCGTCGGAGCAGAGCAGGAAGGTCGTGTCGCTCTCGAAGTCGAAGGTGCGCAGGTCAACCTCGACGGCCGACTCGGCCCCGAGGGCGCGGCTGATGACGTTGCGGCTCGGGTGGTTGGCGGCCTGCTGCGCCGTCATCCGCCCGGCCCGCACCTCCTCCTCGACGAGCGAGTGGTCTTCGGTCTCGCGCAGCAGCTCGCCCTCGGGCGTCAGGCGGTAGAGGCGCGAGTCGCCGACGTGGCCGACCGTGGCCCGCAGCCCGTCAACGTAGAGGGCGACGATGGTGGTCGCCATCATCGAGAAGCGCGGCTGCTCGCGCGACAGTCGGTAGATCGAGTCGTTGGCCCTCTGGATGGCGATCTCCATGAGGTCTTCGGCGTCGTCGCCCGCGGTGTGGTGGCGGAACGCCTCGCCGAGGACTTCGATGGCCGTCTGCGAGGCGACCTCGCCGGCCTCGGCCCCGCCGACCCCGTCGGCCACGGCGAAGATGTGGCGCTCGGGGTCGGAGAGCATCGAGTCCTCGTTGAGCGGGCGACGCTCGTTCAGCCCGCGGTCGGTGATGGCCGCCGCCTCGACGCGCACGGCCGTGGGGTTGTCCCTCATTGAACCGCCTCCGGTACTCTGATCTGTCCCGCCTCGCCCCTGTTAACCACGCGTGGCCCGACCCGCGGGCGGATGCCCTCGGCGTCGACCGCGTTGCGGTGCGAGAAGGCGAGCAGCATGCCGAGCATGGCGAAGCTGGTGATGAGGCTGAAGCCGCCGTGGCTGACGAAGGGCAGCGTGATGCCCGTCATCGGCAGCGCCCGCGTCGTCCCGCCGATGTTGACGAGCGCCTGGAAGCCGATGAAGGCCGTCAGCCCCGCCGCGCACAGCTTCGTGAACATGTCGCGCGACTCGATGGAGGTGCGCACGCCCGCGTTGACGAAGACGATGAGCGCGAGGAAGACGACCGCGCCGCCGAACAGTCCCAGCTCCTCGCCGATGGCCGCGTAGATGTAGTCGGAGTCGGCGACGGGGATGACCTCGGCGAAGCCTAGCCCCAGCCCGCGCCCGCTGACGCCTCCGGCCGCGATGCCGAAGGTGGCCTGCGCGGGCTGGAACGCGGCGCGGTCGAACCAGACGTCGACGTTGACGCTCTTCTGCATGGCCGGGCTTTCCTCGGCCATCTGGCGCATGCGGGCGTTCGAGGCGAGCGCCTCGTCGTAGTCCTTCTTCCACCAGGAGACATCCGGGTCGGGCGGGTTGAAGCCGTCGAGCCAGAGGTGAAAGCGCTGCTTGATGCGGTCGGGGAGGACGGCGCGGACGGGCGCGGCGGCCGTGGCGAGGGTCGGCACCTTCTCCTGCACCTCGCGCGGCAGCGCGCCGACGACGAGGACGGCGACGACGACGACGAGCGACCCGACGAAGACGAAGAGCTGCGGCCAGCGGCGCACCGCCACGAGGTAGAGCGTCGCGTAGGCCCCGCTGAAGACGAGCATCTGCCCGAAGTCCTTGAGGGCGAAGAAGGGGATGAAGGGAATCATCCCCATGATGAGCAGCGGGACGACGTTGCGCGCGCGCGGCATGCCCCAGTAGGTGCGCGCCAGCTCCCTGTAGTGCGCCGTCAGGATGCCGGCGAAGCCGACGAGGAAGGGAATCTTCGAAGGCTCCCACGGCGTCATGTCGCCGAGGAACTTGCCGGCGCTCGACCAGAAGACGGCCGCCGCCAGAGGGATCAGCGTGGCGAGCACGATGACGAAGCTGTGGCGCTGGAGCCACGCGAGGTGCCTGTCCTGCACGCAGAAATAGTAAGCGCCGGCCATCGCCAGGAAGGCGAAGATGGGAATCCACGTGAACGTAGAGGTGAGCGCGCGCCCGACCGTGACTTCCGAGCGGGTCGTGACCTGCGGCGTGGCGTCGGGCTGCGGGGCGGTCGCTTCGAGGCCCATCAGGCGCTTCTTCTCGGCGTCGTAGTTCTGCTGGATGTAGCGGACGCGCTGCACCTGCGTCTTCTCGGCGCGCGCCTGCGCCTTGTTGCCCGAGCCGTACTCGGGGTCGCTGTAGAGCCGGTACTGCACGAGCATCCCGACGGAGAAGAGCAGGACGGCCGTGGTGTAGAGCGCCCAGCTCCCCTTGAAGCGCATCACGCGCGAGAGCCAGAAGAGCAGGGCGACGAGCGGGACGTAGAGCAGCAGGTCGCGCGCCGCCCCGACGAAGGACGGCTCGTAACCGCGCAGCCGCGCCGACTCGAAGACGGCCACGTAGCCGACCACCTCGAAACCGATGATGAGCAGGATGAGCAGAAGGTGCGTCGAAGCCCTGTTTTTCATAAGCCGAACTGAAAGACCCCTTGCAGAACTTAAGTTTCGTTGAGAGGCGACCTGTCACCGCCTCTTCAATTTAAGTCGCAGGTTGAAAAGGCGGTCACAGACCGCCTCTCAACGACACGTCCAAGACTTACTGCGTCGCCGCGCGGTTCGCCGCCCCGTTCTGCCTCTGCGCGACGGGCGTGGCC
>JALZHT010000673.1 GCA_030860645.1 Acidobacteriota bacterium | reverse complement strand
GGCGCGCCCCTGGCCCCGGCGACCGCCGCCGCCGCGCCCGTGTTGCTGAGCAGCTTTCCCGGCATCCCCGCGACGGGCGAGCGGCCGCCCGACTGCACGCTCGCCGCCGGCCCGTCGCACGTGCTCGTGGCCGTCAACGCCAGCCTCGCCATCTACAACAAGGTGAGCGGACAGCCGCTTAAGCGGGCGACGCTGGCGGCCTGGTTCCAGAACGTCATCAGCGGTGCGTTTATTTTCGACCCCAGGGTGCTCTACGACCAGCACGCGGGCCGCTGGGTGGTGCTGGCCGTCGCCCGCGGCCCCGGCGCTCGCGAATCGTGGTTCCTCCTCTCGGTGTCGAAGACGGGCGACCCGCTCGGCGGCTGGTGGAACTACAAGATCAACGCGAAGAAAAGCGGCGCGCTCTCGATTGATTACTGGGCCGACTACCCCTGCCTCGGCGTTGACAACCAGGCCCTCTACCTCACCGCCGACATGCTCACCTTCCTCGACACCGCCTTCGTGTACTCCATGCTCCGCATCATCCCGAAGGCCGGGCTCTACCAGGGCGGCCCGCTGAAACTCTTAGACTTCATCGCCATGAGGAACGCCGACGGCGAGTTAGCCTTCACCCTCCAGCCGTGCCACACCTACGGCGCGCCCGGCGTCCAGTATTTTGTCAACTCCTTCTGGCGCATCTACCCCTTCCCCCCCGCGGACTCGGACAACCGGCTCTCGCGGTGGGCGCTGACTGACCCGACGACCTCGCCGCGGCTGACGCGTATCACGATCCCGACCGCCAGGTTCAGGCTCCCGCCCGACGCGGCGCAAAAGGGCGGCGGGCTTCGTCTCGACACGGGCGACATGCGGCTCCTGAACGCGGTCTACCGCGGCGGCTCGATCTGGTGCGCCCTCACGACGGCCCACAACTGGGGCTTCGGCAACCGCGCGGCCTGTCACTGGTTCCAGATCAACGCCACGAACGGCTTCATCACGCAGCAGGGCATCTTCGGCTGGCCGACCCGCGACTACTTCTACCCGGCCGTGATGCCCGACTCGAACGGCAACATGGTGATGGTCTTCTGCCGCTCAAGCTCGGCCGAGTACGGCTCAATCGGCTACACGGGCCGCAGGGCGTCCGACCCGCCCGGCCGGTTGCAGGATAGCGCGGTACTCCAGGCCGGCGTGGCGAATTACCAGTTTCCGGACGGCAACTTCAGGAACCGTTGGGGCGATTACAACGGCATCGGCGCGGACCCCGCCGACTCGCTGCGGGTCTGGTTCTATAGCATGTACGCGCTCGCCGAACAGCGGTGGGCCACGCACGTCGGCTCGTCGAAGTTCTAACGCGCCGGCGGCGGGAATGACGAAGAGGCGCGGGCCACCAGGCGACCCGCGCCTCTTCACTTTTTCGGCCCGCCCCTTTCGAACCTTAGCCGAGCAGGCCGCGGAACTTCGCGGGGCCGGAGGTGTGGCCGGGGAAGATTTTGTGGAGGTCGGCGTGGCCCAGATGCTTCGTGGCGACTTCGCCGAAGATGTCGCGGAAGTCGGTGGTGAGGGCGAGGTCGCGGCCCTCGTGGAGTCGGTCTCCGCTGAGGCCGGGCCACTCCCCGTAAACACGGCCGCCGCGCACCGCGCCGCCGACGACGAGGACGGCGTTGGCGTGGCCGTGGTCGGTGCCGCCCGTGCCGTTCTGGCGGACGGTGCGGCCGAACTCCGACATCGTCAGAATCACCACGTCGCGCATCCGCTCGGGGCCGAGGTCAACGGTCAGTGCCTTGATGCCTGCGGCGAACTGCGCGAGCAGCGTGGCGAGTTGGCCGCGCGCCCCGCCCTGCGCGCGGTGCGTGTCCCAGCCGCCCGTGTCGGTGAAGGCGACCTCCAGCCCGACGCCCGCCTTGATGAGCTGTGCAATCTGCGCGAGCGCCGCGCCGTAGCGGCCGCGCGGGTACTGCGCGCCGTGCTCGGGGCGGTACTGCTGCGGGTTGACCCGCTTGAGGAACTTGACGGCCTCGAACGTCTCCTTGCCCGTCCCGCGCAGGGCCTCGTTGACGCTCTGCTCGTAGATGTCCTCGAAGCCGCCCTCGACGCTGCGCGCCTGCGCGCCCGCGCGGACGCGGAAGTCGGAGAGGTTCTGGATGGCGAGCGCCGGCGCGCGCCCGTAGAGCGAGCGCGGCAGGTTCTGCGTCATCGAGACGGCGCGGAACGGAGAGGCTTTCGAGTCGGGCCGCGCCTGGAGGTAGCGGTTGAGCCAGCCGTCGGGCGTGGACTTGCGGCCGGGCGTGCCCGACTCCATGTAGTCCTGCGCGTCGAAGTGCGACCGCGTGCTGTCGGGCGAGCCGGCGGCGTGCACGACGGCGAGACGCTTCTCGTCCCACAGAGACTTGAGCGCCGACATCGCGGGGTGTAGCCCGAAGAAGCCGTCGAGGTCGAGCACCGATTCGCCGCGCGCGCCGCGGCCGGGCTGCGCGACGGCGAGTTGCGGGCGCAGCTCGTAATAACTCCGCTCGCCGTGCGGCACGACCATGTTGAGGCCGTCCACCGCGCCCCGCTGGAAGATCGTAATCAGCGTCTTGCGCCGCCCGCCGGGGGCGACCGAAAGCCCTTCGGCCAGCACGGCCCTCGTCAAAAACGACGGCGCGCCGCCCGCCAGCCCGAAACTCGCCAGCGCCACCCCGCCCCGCCTTAGAAAAAACCTGCGACTCTGATTCATCTCTTCCCTCAAAAGCCGTGAATCGTGAATCGTCAATCGTGAATCGAAGTCGTCTTCCTTCGAGTTACGATTTACAGTTCAAGCCGAGCGTCATTCAACCACGATTCACGGCTTTTTTCTATTTACGATTCACGGTCTTTACTGCCTCTGAAATTCCGGCGAGCCGATGACGAGCGCGGCGATGCGCGCGGCCTCGGGGTTGCCGACCGGCCGGCCGTCGTCGAGT
>JALZHT010000672.1 GCA_030860645.1 Acidobacteriota bacterium | reverse complement strand
GGGCGGCCCGGAGCGGGCCGCGCCAGCGTTGATCCCAGCCCTCGGGCGCGCCGGCGTTGCAGCCGCAGTCGCGCGACCAGCGCCCGACGCCGTGCGGGCAACTCCACGCCGAGCCTTCGCCGCCCGGCCCCTCGTCAATCTCGACCTCGAAGCGCGGCTCGTGCCCGTCGAGGAACTCGCCGTAGTTGGTGACGCGCAGGCCGCGGGCCGCGGCCTCGGTGTCGAGCGCGTAGGCGAGGCAGAGGTCGCCCCACCTGAAGTGGTGTCCGTAACTCTCGCCGTCGGTGGCGACGCTGACGATCTCGGCCCCGGCCTGCGCGGCGCGCACGCAGCGCTCGACGAGCGCGCGCGAGGAGGCGAGCAGCCCCTCGAAGGCGACGGCGCGCGCGATCAGCCCGTCGTAGAAGAAGACGGCGATGGAGCGCCCCGCGCCGTCGCTGTGGAAGTACCTGTAGGGGACGGTCGTGGCGACGCGCCCGCCCGCCACGTCCGCCCACTCGCCCCCGCCGAGCGGGCGCGCGCGCGCGGCCTGGTAGGGCGAGAGGATGACGTACCTGAGACCTTCCTCGGCGAGCGTGTCGAGCGTGGCGCGGTCGCAGGCCGTCTCGGGCAGCCAGAGCGATTCGGGCTCGCGCCGGAAGCGCCGGCGGAAGTCGGCGACGCCCCAGCGCACCTGCGTGCGGCGGTCGCGCTCGTTGCAGAGGGGGAGGATCGAGTGGTGGTAGCCCTGCGCGATGGCGTTGCCGTGGCCGCCGCGGGCGAGGGCGCCCTCGCGGTCGCCGTCGAGGACGCGGGCGTAAGATTCGGGGTGGCGGCGTTCGAGCCAGGCGAGGAGGGTCGGGCCGAAGTTGAAGCTGAGGTTGGCGTAGTTGTTGACGACGCGCTCGACGCGGCCGTCGCCGTCGAAGACGCGGGCGGAGCCGTTCGGGCCGTAGCACTCGGCGTGGACGCGCTCGTTCCAGTTGTCGAAGGGCTGCGCGCCCGGCTCGTGCCCGATGAGGCCCGTCCAGGGGTTCTCGCGAGGCGGCTGGTAGAAGTGTCCGTGTATGACCAGCGCGGTCGTCATCCCGAAGGCTTCTCCGCGGAAGATGTCAGAGATGGGTGGTAGCTTAATGCGTGGCGGGGCAATTGTCATCCCCGTAATTTAGAGCGGTCGGCGGTTGAGCTTACCGTGAAGCCGTTTTCAACACAGAGGGCACGGAGGACACACAGAGGGCACAGAGAAAACCGACTTCTTCTCTGTGCCCTCTGTGGAACCTCTGTGAACTCTGTGTTGAGATGAACTGACGCCACACTCACCCACGAACTTCAGTAGCTCACCGCGCAATTGAAAAGGCGGGGCGCTCTCCAAGCCGCCCCGCCCTGCGTTTGGAATTAAACTAACCTTACTCGGCCGCCACCTGGAGGTTCTCGCGCCGGATGCTCTTGAGGTTGATGTCGAGCTGGCCCATCTCGTGCGAGAGGCGGGCCTTGACGGGGATGCGGCGGTCGTCGCTCGTCACCCACAGCGACATCTTGCCCTTGCCCTCGATGGGGCGGCCCTCGCCGAACAGCTCCACCTCAACGCGCACCACCGAGACTTTGCCGAGCACGCTCTTGAGCTTCTTCTTCTCGGCGACGACGCGGCCCGGGACGCGGTAGACGCGGCCCGAGTCGCTGACGGCGATGTCGAAGGTCTGGCCCGGCGTGAGCGGGAGCGTGCGCAGGAAGTAGATGGCCGAGACGATGTCCTGCGTCGGCCCTTCGAGGGCGGCCGTGACGACGCGCGGGGTCTGCCCCGTGTTGTTCGGGTCGCGCTCCGTCCACTCGACGCGCTTGCCCTCGTAGTCGAACACCGCCTCGCTCTCGCGCACGCGCTTGCCCTGCTCGTCGAGCTTCGCCGTGCGCAGGACGTGGAACGAGTTCGCGCCGACGGTCGTCTCGACGTGGTAGCGGAAGTTGATGCCGAAGAGCTTGCGGAACCAGCCCTTCGATTCCACGTCGGTCGTCAGCATGAGCGGCGGCGCGCCGCCCTCGTTGCCGCCCACCGGCACGGACGGGCCGGGCGCGGTCGCCGCGCGGCTGGAGGTGAAGCGCAGCTCGGCGATCTTGATGCCGCGCAGGAGCAGCTTCGAGAACTCGCCCTCGTAGACGAGTTGCTCCGAGGGCACGAAGGGCATCGGGGTCGCCCGCGGCGGTGTATGCTCTTTGGGCGTGTCCGAGGCCAGAGCGATTGAAGAGAGTACAACCGCCGAGAGGAGCGTCGCCGCCAGATGGTGGCGCAGACTACGAGGAGCCATACTGAAAGCCCTGCTTTTCTGAGTTTGTCCGAGAAATTCTAGTTCAGACCGGCCAGTGCTGCCTTGAGCGCCAGCACGCCCCATGCCAGAAGCAGCCCGAGGGCCGCGCGGTACTCCCGGTAACGTAAATAAAGGCTCGCGTCGAACTTCGCGCCCGCCCCCTCCGCCGTCCGGTACGGGCTGAGGCGCGGGATGAAGAGCGGGACGGCCGCGGCGTAGCGCGCGTACTCGTCGCCGAAAAGCTCGGCGAGCGTCGCGGCTTCGACGCGCATCACGGGCAGATAGATGCCCACAAAGAGCGCCGCGAAGATGCCCGCCAGCAGCGCCAGCAGCCACCAACTCCCGCCCGCCGCCACCACGAAGCCGAGGCCCAGGATGAAGCTCCCCAGGTAGAGCGGGTTGCGCGTGTGCGCGTAAGGCCCCGAGACGGCGAGCCGGTCGTTCTTGCGGATGTGGCCCGAGGCCCACGCGCGCAGGAGCAGGCCCAAGAGCGCGATGACGCCGCCCGCGGCGAGCGTCCACGTGCTCGGTCGGGCGAGCAGCAGGAAGACGGCCGCGCACAAAAAACCCAGGGGGACGCGCCAGCGCTGCGCCCATGTCCCGCCCCTACGAGCCACCCGCGCTCACCCCCGCCAGATTCGAGC
>JALZHT010000671.1 GCA_030860645.1 Acidobacteriota bacterium | reverse complement strand
AGTTTGATTCGGGCGGCTGTGTAGAATGGCCGTGAGCCTACAACGCGCGGGCCTTCCCCGGACGGATTCTGAAGTCAATGAGTTTTCTGCCCCTGTCCCCAACCCGGTCGCAGCAAATCCTACGAGCAAAGGACTGACCTTCGAGCCATGAGCGCCATCATCGAACCGCCTGTCGAAACACGCCAGAGAGAGACCGAAGAGATCGAGACCGTCACCATCCGCTTCGCCGGCGACTCCGGCGACGGCATGCAGCTCACGGGGACGCAGTTCACGAACACCTCGGCCGTCGTCGGCAACGACATCTCGACGCTCCCCGACTTCCCGGCCGAGATTCGCGCCCCGGCCGGCTCGCTGCCCGGCGTCTCCGGCTTCCAGCTCAACTTCTCCAGCCGCGACATCCGCACGCCCGGCGACCAGCCCAACGTCCTCGTCGCCATGAACCCGGCCGCCTTGAAGGTGAACCTGTCCGACCTCGAAGAGGGCGGCACCGTCATCATCAACTCGGACGAGTTCAACAAGGAGAATTTGAAGAAGGCCAACTACGCCACGAACCCGCTCGAAGACGACACGCTCAAGGGCTACCGCGTCCACCGCCTGCCCATCACGACGCTGAATCTGCGCGCGTTGCAGGAGGCCGGCGTCCAGATGTCGCGCAAGGAGATGGATCGCTGCAAGAACTTCTTCGCGCTCGGCGTCCTCTACTGGCTCTACGACCGCCCGCTGGAGCCGACGCAGGAGTGGATCCGCGAGAAGTTCGGCAAGAAGCCCGAAATCCAGAAGGCCAACGAGATCGCGCTGCGCACCGGCTACAACTTCGCCGACACGACCGAGGTCTTCACCACCCACTACAAGGTGCGCAAGGCCGTCATCGCGCCGGGCAAGTACCGCAAGATCACGGGCAACGAGGCGACGGCCATCGGCTTCGTCACCGCCGCCGAGCTGACGGGGCGCCCGCTCTTCTACGGCTCGTACCCGATCACGCCCGCCTCCGACATCCTTCACGAACTGTCGCGCCACAAGAATTTCGGCGTCAAGACCTTCCAGGCGGAAGACGAAATCGCCGCCGTCTGCGCGGCCATCGGCGCCAGTTTCGCCGGCCAGGTCGGCGTGACGGGAACCTCCGGCCCCGGCGTCGCCCTCAAGCAGGAGGCCATCGGGCTGGCCGTGATGACGGAACTGCCCCTGGTCATCATCAACGTGCAGCGCGGCGGCCCCTCGACGGGGCTGCCGACGAAGACCGAGCAGGCCGACCTCTTCCAGGCCGTCTGGGGCCGCAACGGCGAGTGCCCGGCCGTCGTCGTCGCGCCCGCCACGCCGGCCGAATGCTTCAGCATGGCGATTGAAGCCGTGCGGCTCGCCTTCCGCTACATGACGCCGGTCTTCTACCTCTCGGACGGCTACCTCGCCAACGGCGCGGAGCCGTGGCTCGTGCCCGACATCGAGAGCCTGCCGAAGATCGAGGTCAAGTTCGCCGACGACCCGGCCAACTTCCTGCCCTACGCGCGCGACCCCGAGACCCTCGCGCGCCCCTTCGCGCTGCCCGGCACTCCGGGGCTTGAACACCGCGTCGGCGGCATCGAGAAGCAGCACGAGACGGGCAACGTCAACTACGAGCCGGAGAACCACCACTTCATGGTGCAGATGCGGCAGGCCAAAGTTGACCGCGTCGCGCAGGACATCCCCGACGTGGAGGTCTTCGGCGACCCCGTGGGCAAGGTGCTCGTCCTCGGCTGGGGCTCGACGTACGGGTCAATCACCTCGGCCGTCGAGCGCCTGCGCGAGCAGGGCCAGCCGGTGTCGAGCGCGCACCTGCGCCACCTCAACCCGTTCCCCTCGAACCTGGGCGAGGTGCTGCGCGGCTTCGACACCGTCCTCGTCCCCGAGATGAACCTCGGCCAGCTCTGGACGATGATCCGCGCCAAGTACCTGGTCGACGCCGTCGCCTTCTCGAAGGTCAAAGGCCGCCCCTTCCAGATTCGCGAGATCGTGCGGAAGGTCGAAGAGTACCTGTGAGTTTTACCGGAAACGGTCAGTCAATTTAAGAGTTCTCATTTCGAGAGGAACCGAAAGATGAGCACCAGCGGAAACGGCGGCGGCGGCGACGGCCACGAGGTCGAGCAGAAGGGGTCGGACAAGACGCACGTCGGCGGCATCGGCGGCAACGTCTCGGGCGGCGGGCCGTCGCCGGAGAGCGAGCCGGGGTCGGTCGTCGCGGGGAAGGCCGCGCCCCCGCCGGGCAAACTCACGAAGGCCGACTTCTCCTCCGACCAGGAGGTGCGCTGGTGCCCCGGCTGCGGCGACTACGCCATCCTCAACAACGTCCAGAAGGTGATGCCCGAACTCGGCATCCCGCGCGAGAAGATCGTCTTCGTCTCGGGGATCGGCTGCTCCAGCCGCTTCCCCTACTACATGAACACCTACGGCTTCCACTCGATCCACGGCCGCGCGCCCGCCATCGCCACCGGCATCAAGGCCGCCAACCCCGACCTCTCGGTGTGGGTCATCACCGGCGACGGCGACGCCCTCTCCATCGGCGGCAACCACTTCATGCACGCCATCCGCCGCAACCTCGACCTCAACTACATCCTCTTCAACAACCGCATCTACGGCCTGACGAAGGGGCAGTACTCGCCGACCTCCGAGTTCGGCAAGAAGACGAAGTCCACGCCGATGGGCGTCATCGACTACCCCGTCAACCCGCTCTCCTTAGCCATCGCCTCGGAGGCCACCTTCGTCGCCCGCGCCATAGACATTGACGTCAAGCACCTCGGCGCGATGGTCCAGGCCGCGGCCAGGCACAAGGGCATCTCGTTCGTCGAGGTCTTCCAGAACTGCAACATCTTCAACGACGGCGCGTTCGACTCGTTCGCCGCGCGCGAGGCCCGGCCCGACAACGTCCTCTACCTCGAACACGGCAAGCCGAT
>JALZHT010000670.1 GCA_030860645.1 Acidobacteriota bacterium | reverse complement strand
ACCGCCGTGCGCGCGGCCTCCGCGTCCGTCTCCGGCAGCAGCACGGCGAACTCGTCGCCGCCGAGCCGGGCCACCACGTCTATGTCGCGCACGTCCTGCTTCAGCGTGTCGGCCACGGTCTTGAGCAGCCGGTCGCCGGCGCTGTGGCCGAGCCGGTCGTTGACGAGCTTGAAGTTGTCCACGTCCATGTAGGCGACGCTGAAGGGGTGGCCGTGGCGGCGCGCGCGGCTGATCTCGGCCGCGGCCAGCTCGACGAAGGAGCGGCCGTTGGTCGCGCCCGTCAGGTAGTCCGTCCGCGCCATCTCGCGCTCGTGTGCGAGCGAGGACTTGAAGGCCGAGGCGACGCGCGCGAGGATGAGCATGAAGCCGAGGTGGGCGGCCGCGTTCCAGAAGGCGATGAGCGGGTGCGCGAAGTGGTCGGACGTGGCGTAGGCGACGGCGAACCACGACAGCCCGGCGGCCGCGCACATCACGCGACCCGCCCCGCGCCCCACGTACCAGGCGGCCAGCAGGACGGGCGCGGCGTAGAAGACGTGGAACGACATGTCCGGGCCGTTGAGGTAGTCGAGCGCGCCCAGCAGGATGACCAGCAGCAGTCCCGTCGTCAGGTGGAAGGGCTTCGAGCGCCGCCCCAGGAATTCGTTAAGCACCATCTCAAGTCTCGGCCGCGCCGTCCGGGGGAACGCCTTCGCTTGCGGGAGACTTCGGCGGCGGCGAAGCGCGTCCGGCTGCCTGAAAAGGGCAGGGCGCCGGCCGTGTATTTGATTTGCGGAGGGGGCCTCCGCGTTGCACGCGGGAGAGTTCCGGGTTGCGGGTAAAGGGATTTTTGATTGGCGATTTTTGATTTTTGATTGTAAGCGGAACGCGGATTTCGGATTGCGGATTTTTGCACCGCGGTTTAATCTGAAATCCGCAATCCGTAATCCACAATCCGCATTCTTCAGGGGGCTTGGATGGAGATGCAGTTCACGAACGTGGCCGACGACGAGGCGCTCGAACAGCTCTTCGCGCGCTCGCACGAGCAGCCGGTCGTCATCTTCAAGCACAGCAATACGTGCCCGATCAGCGCGATGGCCTACCAGCGGATGAAGCAGTTCACGTCCGGCGTGGCGCTCCTCGTCGTGCAGCGCAGCCGCGAGCTTTCGCGCGAGGTCGAGACGCGCACCGGCGTCCGCCACGAGTCGCCGCAGGTGCTCGTCCTCCGGCGCGGCCGGTCGGTCTGGTCGGCCTCGCACTTCGACATCACGGCCGAGGCGGTCGAGGAGGCGGTGAGGGAAAACGAGTAGCCGAATTTTTGATTGGCGATTTTTGATTTTTGATTCGGAGCGGCGCGCCCGCCCTCTTCCAATCGCGAATCGCCAATCAAAAATATGATGGACTAATGAGTGAGGCGAGGCGCGGGCCGGCCGTCGAGCCGCGCGAGATCATGCAGGAGTCGGAGTCGTCGCTGCGCGTGACGTGGGGCGACGGGCGCGTGTGCCGCTACGAGGCGGCGCACTTGCGCCGCCTCTGCCCGTGCGCGCAGTGCGTCAACGAGTTCACGGGCGAGCGCGTGCTCCGGCCCGAGTCGATCCCGGACGACCTCACCATCGCCGACCTCGACCTCGTCGGGCGCTACGCCCTCAACTTCCGCTGGAGCGACGGCCACGAGACCGGCATCTACAGCTTCCGCTACCTGCGCGGGGTGTGCGAAAACTCGTGAATCGTGAATCGTAAATCGAACTTGAGGGGCTGCCGGCTTGAGCTTCAACCCCTCGCCCCGAGTGGCATCCGACCACGATTCACGATTCGACGATTCACGATTCGACGATTCACGTCTTTTATGAAAAAGATTCTTCTCGTCGAGGACGATGAGGTCGAGCGCGAGCTGGTGCGGATGACGCTGGAGCGGGCGGGCTACCGGGTCGTCTCGGCCGAGGACGGCGCGCGCGGGTTCGAGCTGGCCTCGGCCGAGCGCCCCGACCTGATCGTGACCGACTTCTGGATGCCGGCGGCCGACGGCATCCACCTCGTCCGCCGCGTGCGCGAGACGCCAGAGCTGTCGGCGACGCCGATCCTCGTCGTGACGGGCTTCGGCGAGGGCGGCGCCACGCTCACGCTCGTCGGCGGGGCCGACGCCTACGAGCCGAAGCCGCTCGACCCGGACGCGCTGCTCGCCACGGTCGCGCGGCTTTTGGCGTGAGGGCGGTTTTCGGCGATAATGCCTCGAACTTTCGGAGAAGAGAGTCGAGGTCGAGGGGTCGGGCATGCTCGTCGAAGCGCTCGGTTGGTTCAGCTCGTGCGTGCTCGTGCTGACCATCGCCAAGCAGGTCTACAAGCAGTGGCAGGAGGGATCGAGCGAGGGCGTCTCGAAGTGGCTTTTCGTCGGGCAGATGACGGCCTCGGCCGGCTTCACCGCCTACAGCCTGCTCGTGCGCAACTGGGTCTTCGTCGTCACCAACGCGCTCATGCTCTTTAACGGCCTGCTCGGCCTGGCGATAGTGCTACACCACAGAAAGAGAGGTCAGAGGTCGGAGGCGGGAGGTCAGTGAGAAGGCATGTCTTTACTGACCTCTGACCTCCGGCCTCTGACATCTGTTTTTATGAACGAGAGAGACTTTTTCGACGAGCGGCAGGAGACGAAGCGCGCGAGTTACAGTTGCCCGCACTGCCGCGAGCGCGCCGACTACGACGTGCGCTGGCTGCGGCGCACCAAGAAGCAGCAGCCGCCGCGCGGCGCGAGCGAGCAGGACAAGGCCCGCTTCCGCAACGCCCGCGACTACATGGTGAGGGTAGACGACGTGCTCACCTGCGCGCGCTGCCGCCGCCGCTTCGACATCCCCAACTTCCAAACGGTCGTCTTCATCTGACGCGGCCCCGCAGGAGAGGAGAAGGATTCATGGAGGAGATCATCAAACAGGTCACGGAGCGCGCCGGCATCAGCGA
>JALZHT010000075.1 GCA_030860645.1 Acidobacteriota bacterium | reverse complement strand
GCCCCTCGCCGCCCAGCTCCGAGACGCGTCCCACGGCGAGCCAGCCGGCCGAGGCGTCGGCACCCGCTTCGGCCGCGCCCGCACCCGGGCGCAGGAATTTGAAGGCGGTCGCGAGCAGCGTCAAGGCCACCGGGCCGAAGACGGCGGCGGGAATCCAGAGCAGGAACCGCCTCCGTGAATCGGCGGGCGGGCGCGGGTCGTCCGCGTCGCGCGCGGGGTTTCGGACGTCGGGCATGGTCGGCGTGGCAACGTCTCGGCGGCCGGCAGTCTGCGTTTGCAATCTGCCGCCGCGGGCCGCAAAATAAGTTTCGTCAGACGGGCTTCATTCTACCCGATTTCCAGGCCCGCCGCGGAGAAGAGGCGGCCGCCGTCGAACCCCCCGAGAGGTAAGCGCGACATGAGCACGGAACAAGAGCAGCCGAGCAATCGCCCGACGTTGCGCCTCACAAATAAGGGCGAGAAGTCAACGCGCGGGGAGGAGGAGGCCGAGAAGCCGAAACTCCCGCGGCAGTTCGTCACCTTCACCTTCTACAAGGCCCGGCCCGAGTGGCGGCAGCTCGGCGCGCGCGAGAAGGACGAGGCCCGGCGCGAGTTCGTCGAGGCCGTCGGCAAGTACCGCCGCGAGCTCCTCATTCACACCTACTCAATCGTCGGCCTGCGCTCGAACGTGGACTTTATGATCTGGCGCATCGGCTACGCGCTCGACCCGTTCCAGCAGATGTCGGGCGAGTTGAACTCGACGGCGCTCGGCCGCCACCTCGACGTGACGCAGAGCTTCCTTTCGATGACGAAGCGCTCGATGTACATCGACAAGGACAACCCCGAGCACGTCGAAGACCGCCTCCACATCGTGCCCGGCCGCTCGCAGTATCTGTTCGTCTACCCGTTCGTCAAGACGCGCGACTGGTACGCGCTGCCCGTCGAGCAGCGGCAGGAGATGATGGACGAGCACATCCGCGTCGGGTCGAAGTACCGCTCGGTGAAACTCCACACGACCTACTCGTTCGGCCTCGACGACCAGGAGTTCGTCGTCGCCTTCGAGACCGACCACCCGGCCGACTTCCTCGACCTCGTCCAGGAGTTGCGCGAGACGCGCGCCAGCAAGTACACGCTGCGCGACACGCCGATGTACACCTGCCGCCAGCAGCCGCTCGCCGAGTGCCTCGATGCCATCGGCTAGAGTAGGAGCGAGTTAATCGAATCAGGGGGAGAGTTGTCAAAGGCTCTCCCTCTTCGCGTTTGCGGCCCGCGGAGCGTTCGGGGTTGAGTTTAAGGCGAGGCAGATTCAACACAGAGGGCACGGAGGATTCACAGAGGGCACAGAGAAGAAGACGGATTTCTCTGTGGACTCTGTGTGCCCTCCGTGCCCTCCGTGTTGAAATAAAGCCACGATAAGCTCAACCTAACACCCAAAAGCGAAGCCATCTCTATCAATCACCTTATGCGAAACCACCTGAGAGCCTTCGTCGCACTTCTCCTCTGTCACGCCCTCCTGCCGGCCGCGTCCGCGCCAGTCTGCGCGCGGCAGTCCGCGGCGACGGCCGGCCCCGAATACCTCTGGTTCGAGGCCGAGAACATGCGCGGCATCGCGACCGACGCGCGCAACGAGCCGATCCTCAACCCCTCCTGGCGCAACCTCCCGCGGGAGAAGGCCCCGGGCTGGGGCATCAACGGGCCGGGCGTCTCGGCCGAGTGGTCGCAGGGCGGCGAGAGCGAGTGGAACTCGGTGGCCGCCAGCGCCGACGAGACGCGCGCGACCATCTACCAGGAGATCGAGGTGCCGCGCGCGGGCCAGTACCGCGTCTGGGTGCGCTACGCCGACTGGGCGCGGCGCGGCGAGAACTTCTCAGTCCGCGTCACGCAGGGCGGGCGCGACGTGGCGCGGACGGAGTTCGGCGCGGCCGACCGCGTCGACCCGCACGACGAGGTGAGCATGTACTGGGGCTGGGCCTTCGCCTGGGACGCCGCGCCGCCCGTCGCCCTCGCGAAGGGGCCGGCGCGGGTCTCAATCGAGATCGAGAAGGGGGCCGAAGCGCGCCGCCACGTTGACTGCGTCCTCGTCACGAACGACCCCGCCTACGAGCCGGAGGGCAGGAGGAAGCCGCCGTTCCACGCCTTCCGCGTCTTGCAGGAGTGGAAGGAGAAGCGGCCGGCCCTCGCGCCGCTCGTCGAAAGCGGCGGCCCCGCGCCCGACACGCCCGCGCGCTGGCAGCGGAAGCCCTTCGGCGGCCGCGACTTTTTGATGCCCTGGAACATCTCCGAAAAATTCTGGCAGGCGTACGACCAGCCGGAGTCCGAGCGCCCGCGCTACCCCTTCAACGCCGAGCCCGTCGACGCCTTCGTCAAACAGTACAAGGGCGCGCGCGACGTGCCCATCTTCTCCTCCGGCCTCGTCGTGCCGGTCTTCCACATCAACCAACTCCCGGTGCACCTGAAAGAGGGCAGCGCCTTCCTGCGCCACCTGCGGCAGACGCGCGCGCCCTTCGCCGTCGGCATCAATTTCGGCGAGGCCAGGTTCAAAGCGCCCGAGGAGGCGCAGGCCGCGTGGCAGCTTCTGTCGGGCGAGCTGAGCGGGCAGTTCCTCGGGTGGATTTCCGGCGAGAGCATCGGGCACGTGTGGCCGGGCATCGCGCCCAACCTGAAGCTCTCGCCCGAGACGCCGCGGCGCGAGCTGCTCGAATCCTACCGCGCGGCCTACGACCGCGCGCTGGCCGAGAAGTGGGGCGGCACTTTCAAAACCGAGACCGGGCCGATGTGGGACAAGCTCATCCCGGCGCAGTCGACTTCGAGCACCACCTACGCGCACGCGCTCGGCCGGTGGGGCGCCCGGACGCTCGGCATGGAGACGGCCGCCGTCCAGCCGGCGACGGCCATGCGCGTGGCCTTCACGCGCGGCGCGGCGCGGCAGACGGGCGGCAACTTCTTCTACTATCACGCGCCCAACTTCGGCGACACGGCCACGACCTTCACCAACGGCCAGAACTTCGCCGGCCCCGGGTACTTCTACCACACGCGCTACGGCCCGACGATGGGGCCTTCGCTCGCGTGGTACAGGAAAAGCTATTACCTCTACTACATGTCCGGCGCGTCGGCCATCTACCTCGAACAGGGCTTCGACCAGTTCTTCAAGCCGGGGCCGGGCGAGAACCCCTTCCAGCTCAACCCGCTGGGCCGCATCACCGAGGAGTTCGTCCGCTTCGCCGAGCGCCACCCCGGGCGCGGCGTGCCCTACACGCCGTTCGCCTTCCTGCTCGACCCCGCGCACGGCTTCGAGATGACCGACTACCCGCACTTCCCGTTCGGCGTCTCGCCCCTGGGCCGCAGCGACACCGCCCTGCGCGAACTCTTCCTCGCCGCCTACTACCCGACGGGCGTCGTCGAGGGCGAGCCGGCGACGGCCGACCGGCAGGCGTTCGTCAACTCCGCCTTCGGCGACGTGTTCGACGTGCTCGTCGCCTCCGACACGCACGCCGAGGCGGTCGCCGACTACCGCGCGCTCGTCGTCGGCGGGCGCGTCGAGTGGACGCCGGCCTGGGTCGCGCGCCTCAAGGAGTACGTGGGGAAGGGCGGCACGCTCGTCCTCAACGCGGCGCAGGCCGCGGGGCTGCCGGAAGACCTGCTCGGCGTGCGCCTCTCGGACGCGACCGCCGAATCGGACGCCGCCTCGTGCCTCGCGCCGGGCGAGGCCGCGCCCGACCTTCCCGGCCAGGTCTTCCGCTACCGGCGCGCCGAGCCGCGGAAGGCGGAGGTCTTGATGCGCGCGCGCGGGGGCGACGCGCTCGTCACGGTCAACCGGGTCGGCCGGGGCCGGGTCGTCTTCTGCGCCGTCCCCGACCTGCTAGGCCTCGACGAGCGGCTCACGCCCGCGGCCGCGCACCTGCTCGCGCACCTCTTCGCCGCGGCCACGCCCGTCAACGTCACCGGCGACATCGAACATCTGTTGAACCGCACGCCGTCGGGCTGGGTCATCACCCTCATCAACAACCGCGGCGTCTACAAGCACCAGCAGGGGCTGGCGCAGGTCGACCGCCGCGAGTCGGTGGACGTGACGATAGACCTGCGCGGCGCTGGAATAGCGCGCGCGGGCGAGTGGACGGAGGACGCCAAGCTGAGCGCGGCGCGGGAAGGCAACCGCGACCTCGTCCGCGTGCGCGTCCCGCCCGGCGGCGTCCGCATCGTCGAGATAATCCCGCGCGACCGATGAGAGAATTTTTGATTTTGGATTTGCGATTTTTGATTTAGTTGTCAGTCAACTGAGAGCTGACGGCCTCAAATCGCCAATCAAAAATCAAAAATCAAAAATTCTTCCTGATTGCATTTCCGCGGGAGTCTCTTTTAGGATAGCGCGTCCTTCGGTCAGACGGGGCGCGGCCACGTTCGAGGGGGTTCGGGCATGCGAGTCGCACGGCGTTACTACATCAGCGGCGAGGTTCAGGGCGTGGGCTTCCGCTACTTCACGCAGCGCGTCGCCGCGCGCCACCAGGTGGTCGGCTACGTGCGCAACCTCGCCGACGGGCGCGTCGAAGTCCTCGCCGAGGGCGCGCCCGAGAGTATCGAAGGCTTCAAGCACGACCTCGCCGCCGGCCCCCGGCACGCGCGGGTCGGACAGGTCGAAGAACTCAACCTCGAACCGACGGGCCAGTACCCGACGTTCCGCATCGAAAACTGAAAACCGAACATGGATCATCTCAAGTCACTCATCCGCGAAGTCCCAGACTTCCCGAAGCCGGGCATCAATTTTTACGACATCACGACGCTGCTCAAGCACCCGGACGGCCTGCGGCGGACGGTGGACGCGCTGGCCGAGCAGTTCCGGGGGGCGGGGGCCGACACGGTCGTCGGCATCGAGGCGCGCGGCTTCATCTTCGCGCCGGCGATGGCCTACCACCTGGGCGCCGGCTTCGTCCCGGCGCGCAAGCCCGGCAAGCTCCCCTCGGCGTGCGCCTCCGTCTCCTACGACCTCGAATACGGGCAGGACGCGCTCCAGATTCACCGCGACGCCGTCGGCAGCGGCAACCGCGTCATCATCGCCGACGACCTCCTGGCGACGGGCGGGACGGCGCGCGCCGTCGTTGACCTCGTCGAACAACTCGGCGGCCGGGTGGTCGGCCTCGCCTTCGTCGTCGAGCTGGAGTTCCTGCCCGGCAGGCGGAAACTCGAAGGCTACGACGTGCGCTCGCTCATCAGGTACCAGTCCTGACGGCAACTGGACTCGGCCGCCGCGCATCTGTTAATTTCTTTTCGCGTCATGCTCCCGTAGCTCAGTTGCATAGAGCGATCCCCTCCTAAGGGATAGGCCGCTGGTTGGAATCCAGCCGGGAGCATTCAATTTTTTCACTCCCACCTAATCTTTTTCTTCGCATCAGTACGGGCTGTAAAACTACACCCTCTGAAGAGTCCAGCCACACGGTTTCACTTCGGCGTGATAGGGATAGATGGATTTCTCAGACTCATGCCCGCCCTCAACGGGCAGCGGAAACTCATCCGCTGGGCGTCGGACTTCACCTGGGAGAAGCCCTTGGAGCAATTGAGGCGGGAGGAGAGTGTCGAGTCTACGCCCGCCCGCCAACTTTAGGTGTTGACCGGCGAGGCGGGCTGTTATAAAACGTCGGCAACTTCAGACACCGACAGGCCGGAGGAGAGACGGCATGAGAACCATCCTGATTATCATTCTGATCCTGCTGCTCATCGGCGCGATCCCGACGTGGCCGCACAGCCGCGGCTGGGGCTACTACCCGAGCGGCATCCTTGGCGTCATCCTGCTCATCCTGGTGATCCTCCTGCTGATGGGACGCCTGTAGACGCCGCCGGAAATTTGCGGCGTCGGAGCCTCACCCTGACGCCGGACGCCGAAACCGGGCGCCGCCTTCAGCGCGCGGGTCGCTGACGTACTGCGTTCCGCCTCGACAGTCCCGCGCGAAGAAAAATCTTGTCTCGCCCCGGACTTCCGTGTAGAATCCCGCCGGTTGCACAATCTTCCACAGGTGAAACAATATGGTCGCATACGACAACGTCGAAGGCGTGTACTGGCCCGACCGGGCGACGAACTGGGCGCGGCCGCTGTTTATGACCGCCGTCTCGGCGGGCTGGCCCTCGCCGGCCGAGGACTACGTCGAGGGCCGCCTCGACCTCAACCGCTACCTCATCAAGCACCCGGTGGCGACCTTCTACGTGCGCGTCTCCGGCGACTCGATGATGGGGGCGGGCATCCACCCCGGCTCAATCCTCGTCGTTGACCGCGCCGTCGAGGCCGAAGACGGCGACATCGTCATCGCGCGCATCAACGACGAGCTGTGCGTCAAGCGTCTGCGCGTCCACCACGGCCGCATCTGGCTGATGCCGGAGAACGAGAACTACCAGCCCATCGAGGTCACAGACGGCATGGACTTCGAGGTCTGGGGCCGCGTCATGCACTCGATCCGCTCGTACTGAAGGGAAGCAAAAGCCGTGAATCGTCAATCGTCAATCGTATAAGACCGCCCTTTCGATTCACGATTCACGATTGACGATTGACGATTCACGGCTTTTGCCTTTGACGTTCAGGCCCCCGACAAGAGTCGCCGCAGGTCGGCCAGGACTTCTTCCGGCTTCCACTCGTTGCCGCGGTAGATTTTGTAGACCTTGCCGTCGGGGGCGACGAGGGCGGTGCGCAGCGAGTGGACGACCTGGCCGCTCTCCTCCCGGTAGGCGAGGCCGAAGAACTGCGCGAGGCGGCAAATCTCTGCGGGGTCGCCGGTGGCGAAGTCCCAGTGCTCGAAGGTCTCTTCGCCGTAGCGCTCGGTGTAGGCCGCGCCGTAGCTGCGCAAGACCTTCGGGGTGTCGTAGGCCGGGTCGAGCGTGACGCTCAGGAGGTGCGCCTTCGGGCGCAGGGCGGCGTCGCGCTCAAGCTCGCGGTGGACGGCGGCGAAGTTGCTGCTCATCAGCGGGCAGTAGTCGGGCACGGGGCAGCGCGTGTAGATGAAGGTCAGCAGCAGCGCGCGGCCGCGCAGCCGGTCGAGGCTCAGGCGCTCGCCGTCCTGGTTGACGAGCGCAACGTCGGGGACTTGCGTGCCGGGCGGCGGGCCGGCCGCCACCGCCTCGGCCGCTCCGGCGTCGGCCCCGGGCAGCCCCTTCGTGACGACGGGATTTTCGAGCCAGTAATCGGTCTCCGAGACGACGAGCGTGGCCTGTAGAAGGTCGCCGCCGGCGAGGGCCGCCAGCGCGTCGCGGTCGCGGAGTTTGAACGGCATCTGCATCGCGGCCATGTAGCCCCGTATCTCCTCGTGGTCTAACACCACCTCGCCCTTCGCGCGGTCGACCGAGACCACCTTGCCCCTCAAGTCGTACCGCTTCGCCTCGGCCTCCGGGCGGGCGCACGAGCTGAGGCCGATTGCCAGGGCGAAGACGAGCGCCAGCGCGTTTCTCAAGAACGACGGGCTGATGAATCTGCGGGAGGTGTGCATGCGCGCGATTGTCGGGCATCGGCGGCGGCGCGCGCAACCGCGCGCACGAACGCGGGAAAGACTTACCACGAAGGCACGAGAATAAAAGCCGTGAATCGTCAATCATGAATCGTAGAAGACAGACTTTTTCGATTGACGATTCACGGTTGACGATTCACGGCTTTTCTCTTTTTGTGCCTGCGTGGTGAGAACTGCTGGCCGCGCGGAAACTGTGCTAGGATGGGCGGCACAGCCGATGAACACGATCACAGGGAGAGACGAGGGCCTCGGGGCGCGCAGGCTCGACGGCTCGCGCGCGGCCGCGGAGATCAAGCGCGAGGTGGCCGAGGCGGCGGCGTGGCTGTGGCGCGAGCACAACGTCGTGCCGCGCCTGGTGACGATCCTCGTCGGCGAAGACCCCGCTTCGGTCGTCTACGTGCGGAATAAGGTGAGGATGTGCGAGGAGCTGGGCCTGACCTCGGAGCACCTGCCGCTGCCGGCGGAGACGACCGCCGAAGAGTTGCTCGAACTCGTCGAGACTTGCAACCGGCGCGAGGACGTGGACGGCATCCTCGTGCAACTCCCGCTGCCGGCCGGCCACGACGAGTCGCGCGTCATCGAGGCGATTGACCCGGCGAAGGACGTGGACGGCTTCCACCCGGTCAACGTCGGCCGGCTCTTCTCGCAGCAGCCGGCGCTCGTGCCGTGCACGCCGGCGGGGATCGTCGAGCTTTTGGAGCGCGAGGGCGTCGAGGTGCGCGGCGCGCGGGCCTGCGTCGTCGGCCGCAGCAACATCGTCGGGCGGCCCGTGGCGGAACTACTTCTGCAACACGACGCGACCGTGACCGTCTGCCACTCGCGCACGCGCGACCTGCCGGCCGTGACTCGCGAGGCCGACATCCTGATCGCCGCGGTCGGCCGCGCGGGCTTCGTGCGCGGCGAGCACGTCAAGCCGGGCGCGGTCGTCGTTGACGTGGGCATCAACCGCGTGACCGACGAGGCCGAGGTACGCGAGCTGTTCGGCGGCGACGCGGGGAAGCGGCTGAACTCCGTGCGCGAGCGCGGCTACACCATCGTCGGCGACGTGCACCCGGCCGAGGTCGGGCGGGTCGCCGGCCGCCTGACGCCCGTCCCCGGCGGCGTCGGACTGCTCACGGTCGCCATGCTCATGAAGAACACGGTCGAGGCCGCGCGCCGCCGCAGAGGAATAGAAACATAAGTTTCGAGTTCCGGGTTTCGAGTTCCGATTATGAAACGGCTCGTCTGTAACTCGAAACTCGAAACTCGAAACTCGAAACTTATTTATGCTTCGCGTCGGTCTCACGGGTTCGATTGCGGTCGGCAAGTCGCACGTGGCGGAGTTGCTCAAGGGGCTGGGCTGCCGCGTGGTGGACGCCGACGAGGTCGCGCGGCGCGTGGTCGAGCCGGGGACGGAAGGGCTGCGGGCCGTCGTCGAGGAGTTCGGCGAGGGCGTCTTGCGCGGGGACGGGACGCTCGACCGGGCGCGGCTCGGCGCGCTAGTCTTCGCCGACGAGGGGAAGCGGCTGCGGCTCAACGCGATCCTGCACCCGCTAATCATGGCGGAGCAGGACGAGTTGCTGCGGCGCTGGGAGCGGGAAGACCCGCGCGGCGTCGGGGTGGTGGACGCGGCGCTGATGATCGAGTCGGGCGGGTACAAACGTTTCGACAAGCTGGTGGTCGTCCACTGCCGGCCCGAGGCGCAGCTAGAGCGGCTGATGCGGCGCAACCAACTCTCGCGCGAGGAGGCCGAGCGGCGCGTCGCCTCGCAGATGCCGCAGGAGGAGAAGCTGCGTTACGCCGACTTCGCCATCGACACGACGGGCGATTTCGCCGACACGCGGCGGCAGACCGAGGCCGTGTACCGCGAGCTGAAGGCGCTCGCGGAGGGAGAAACGGGAAGAGGATAAAGGCGCGGTGAGACGGGAGCGGAGAGATTCTTTCATTCGAGAGGGGGCGCGGCGCGGCGCCGTCTCCTCTCGTCACGCCTTCGCGGGCGCGCGCGTGCGCCTGTGGCTCTCGCTCACGCTCAGCCTCGCGCTCGCCGGCAGCGGCTGCTTCGACCGCGAGGAGGGCGAGACGTTCTACGGGAAGGTGGTCGTCCCGCGCGCGCAGGAGTTCCGCTGGAGCGACGGCGGGCTGCCGCGCGTCTTCGACCCGGCGCGCGCCGCCGCGCCGCCCGACACCGACGCCGTCCGCGCCCTCTTCGAAGGTCTCACGGAGTACGCGCCCGGCACGGTGCTGCCC
>JALZHT010000669.1 GCA_030860645.1 Acidobacteriota bacterium | reverse complement strand
GGGCTACACGGTCGTCGGCGTGATGCCGCCGGACTTCGACTTCCCCGTCAACGGGAGCGAGCTGTGGGTGCCGCTCTCCTTCGAGCCGCAGGAGGCCCGCAACCGCCACAGCCACTACCTGCAAGTCGTGGGGCTGCTCAAGGAAGGCGTCTCGCCCGAGCAGGCGCACGCCGAGGTGCGGGCCGTCGCCGAGCGCCTGCGCGGGCTGCACCCCGACACGAACGGCGGGCGCACGGCCTTCGTCGAGACGATCACCGCCTCCTTCACGCGCGGCTCGCGCATGCACCTCCAGATCATGCTCGGCGCGGTCGCCTTCGTGCTGCTTCTGGCGTGCGCCAACGTCGCCAACCTCCTGCTCGTGCGGGCCTCCTCGCGCCAGCGCGAGCTGGCCGTGCGCGCGGCCCTCGGCGCGTCGCGCGCGCGCCTCGTGCGGCAACTCCTGACGGAGAGTTTGCTGCTCGCGCTCATGGGCGGGGCGCTCGGCCTGCTCGCCTCGGTGTGGGGCGTGGACTACCTCTCGCAGGGCATCCCGCCGACCTTCACGCAGTACATCCCCGGCTGGAAGAACTTCCGCATCGACACGACGGTGCTGCTCTTCACGCTCGCCGCCTCAATCCTGACCGGCGTCGTCTTCGGCATCCTGCCCGCGCTTCAGGCGACGCGGACGAACCTCAACGAGTCGCTCAAGGAGGGCGGCAAGTCGGGCGCGGCCGGGGGCCTGCGGCGCAACCGCGCGCGCAGCCTCCTCGTCGTCTGCGAGGTCGCCCTCTCGCTCGTCCTGCTGGCGGGCGCGGGGCTGATGGTGCGCAGCTTCGTCTCGATGCTCACGGCCGATCTGGGCCTCAGGCCCGACGGCGTGCTCACGATGGAGATGGCCCTGCCGCGGCAGGCGTACGCGGAGCCGGCCCGGCAAATAGACTTTTACGAGCGGCTGGTCGAGCGCGTCGAGGCGCTGCCGGGCGTGCGCGCGGCCGGCGTGGTCAACTCCATCCCGATGAGCCGCGGCGGCACGACCAGCACCAACTTCCAGATCGTCGGCCGCCCCCCCTTCGACAAAAGCTCCGAGCCTTACGCCGAGCACCGCGTCGTCACGCCCGGCTACTTCGAGGCCGCGGGTGCCCCCATCCTGCGCGGGCGCGCCTTCAACGCGGCCGACGACGAGCAGGCCCCGCGCGTCGTCATCGTCAACGACTCGTTCGCGCGCCACTTCTTCCCCGGCGGCGACGCCCTCGGCCAGCGCCTCGTCTTCTCCGAGAAGGAGGGGCCGCTGGAGATTGTCGGCGTCGCGGCCGACACGAAGGACGAGGACTTCGACGAGGAGCCGGAGCTGGGCTTCTACCGCCCGTTGCGCCAGGACGCGTGGAGGGCGATGGGGCTGCTGGTGCGCGCCGAGGGCGGCGACCCCGAGGCGCTCGCGCCGGCCGTGCGCCAGGCGGTGAGCGCGCTCGACCGCGACTTGCCGGTCTACAACGTGAGGACGCTGCGCGACATCGCCGACGAGGCCGTCTCGGCCAAGCGCCTGATGGTCGTCATGCTGACCTTCTTCGCGCTCGGCGCGCTCATCCTCGCGGCCGTCGGCCTCTACGCGGTGATGAGCTACACGGTGGCGCAGCGCACCCACGAGATCGGCATCCGGATGGCGCTCGGCGCGGAGGGGCGCGACGTGCTCCGGCTCGTGATGTGGCAGGGCGTCGCGCTGGCGCTCGCCGGCCTGGGCGCGGGCCTCGGCCTCTCGCTCCTGGTGACGCGCGTCATGGCGAGCATCCTGCACGGCGTCTCGCCGACCGACCCGGTAGTCTTCGCCGGCGTCTCGCTCGTGCTCGGGCTGACGGCCCTGCTCGCCTGCTACGTCCCGGCGCGCCGCGCCACGCGGGTAGACCCGATGGTGGCGCTGAGACACGAGTGATGAGTGCGGAGTGCAGAAGGAAAGACAAGCTGCTTTTCATTCTGCACTCCGCACTCTGACTTCTGCACTCTCTTCGAGGTGAAGTGATGACAAGTCTGCTGCAAGACCTGCGCTACGGCCTGCGGAGGCTGTCGAAGAGTCCGGGGTTTACGGCCATCGCGGCCGGCGCGCTGGCGCTCGGCATCGGGGCGAACACGGCCATCTTCTCGGTCGTCAACGCCGTGCTGCTGCGGCCGCTGCCTTACCCGGAGCCTGACCAGTTGGTGCAAATCTGGGAGTCGCGGCCGCGGCAGAACATGGCGCGGGTCGAGTCGTCGCCCAACGAGTTCCTCGCGTGGGCCGACGAGAGTCAGTCCTTCCAGCAACTCGCCGCGGTCGACTTCGCGAGCTTCAACCTGACGGGGCGCGGCGAGCCGGAGCGCGTCCCGGCCGCGCTCGTCACGGCCAGCTACTTCCCTCTGCTCGGCGTCGCGCCGGCCGCGGGCCGCACCTTCCTCCCCGAAGAGGCTCAGCCCGGCAAGAACAACGCCGTCGTCCTCGGCCACGAACTCTGGCAGAACCGCTTCGGCGGCGACCCCGGCATCGTCAACCAGACCGTCAGCCTCGACGGCGTGGCCTGCACCGTGGTCGGCGTCATGCCGCGCGGCTTCCGCCTGCCGCAGGACGCCCGGCTCGCGCGCCCCATCGCCTTCACCCCGCAAGACCGCGCGCAGGCCGGGAGCCACTTCCTGCAAGTCTTCGGGCGGCTCAAAGACGGCGTCACGCGCGAGCGCGCCGAGGCCGAGATGGCCGGCATCGCCGCCCGCCTCGAACAGACCTTCGCCGCGACCAACGTCGGCCACCAGATCGTGATGGTGCCGCTCCGCGAGCAACTCGTCGGCGACGTGCGCCCGGCGCTGCTCGTGCTCCTGGGCGCGGTCGGCCTCGTCCTTTTAATCGCGTGCGCGAACCTGGCGAACCTCCTGCTCGCGCGCGCCGAGGCGCGGCGCAAGGAGGTGGCCGTGCGCGCGGCCCTCGGCGC
>JALZHT010000668.1 GCA_030860645.1 Acidobacteriota bacterium | reverse complement strand
GTCGCGCGCCGCCGACGGCAACGTCGTGCAGACGGCGCGCGTGCGCGTCCCGACCGCGAGCGCGGCCGACTTCACGCTCGCGCTCGGCTTCGGGCGCGAACCCGAAGAGGCCCTGCGCAACGCGCGCGCGTCGCTCGCCAAAGGCTACGAGAAGTGCGAGCGGGAGTACGAGAAGGGCTGGCGCGACTACGTGCAGTCGCTCCGCCGCGTCGCGCCCGTCTACCGGTCGCAGTTCAACATGGCCGCGATGGTCTTGAAGGCGCACGAGGACAAGACCTTTCGCGGCGCGATGATCGCCTCCCTGAGCGTCCCGTGGGGCGGCGGCGCGAACGCCAACGAGCCGGTCGTCGGCGGCTACCACCTCGTCTGGTCGCGCGACCTCTACCACGTCGCCACCGCCTTCCTCGCCCTCGGCGATAAAGCTTCCGCCGACCGCGCGCTCGACTACCTCTTCCGCGTCCAGCAGAAGCCCGACGGCAGCTTCCCGCAGAACTCCTGGCTCGACGGCCGCCCCTTCTGGGGCTCGCTCCAGTTGGACGAGGTGGCCTACCCGCTCGTCCTCGCGCAGCAGCTCGGCCGCACCGACAACGAGACTTACACGAAGCACGTGCGGCCCGCGGCCGACTTCATCGCGCGGCGCGGCCCCTACACGCCGCAGGAGCGCTGGGAGGAGGAGTCGGGCTACGCGCCCTCGACCATCGCGGCCGAGATCGCCGGCCTCGTCTCGGCGGCCGAGACCGCGCGGCGCAACGACGACCAGGCATCCGCGGCCGTCTACCTCGCGGCGGCCGACGACTGGGCGCGCAACGTCGAATCCTGGACGGCGACGACGACCGGCACCTACGGCGACAAGAACTACTACCTCCGCATCACCGAGAACGACGACCCGAACGACGGCGAAGCCCGCGAGCTGAACAACGGCGCGGGAACCTTCGACGAGCGCACTATCGTCGACGCCGGCTTCCTCGAACTCGTCCGCCTCGGCATCAAGCCCGCGACCGACCCGCTCGTCGCCAAGTCGCTCGCCGTCATAGACCAGACCATCCGCGTCGAAACGCAGCACGGCGCGTGCTTCTACCGCTACAACCACGACGGCTACGGCGAGATGGACGACGGGCGGCCGTGGAACTGGGACGGCAAGTACACGGGCAAGGGCCGCCCGTGGCCGTTGCTCGCCGGCGAGCGCGGGCAGTACGAGCTGGCGCGCGGCGAGCGCGGGGCGGCGGCGAAGCGGCTCGACGCCATGCTCGGCTTCGCCAACGAGGGGCGCATGATCCCGGAGCAGGTGTGGGACATGCGGCACAGCCCGCGCCCCGACCTGAAGTTCGGCGAAGGCACCGGCTCGGCCACGCCGCTCGCCTGGTCAATGGCGCAGTTCATCCGCCTCGCCGCCGGGTTGCAGGAGAACCGCAACCTCGACCTGCCGGAAGTGGTCGCGGCCCGCTACGTCAGGCAGACGCCGCCCGCGCGCGCCAACGCCGACTTCAACTTCCCCGCGCCCGAAGTGCTCGAACGGATGGAGGCCGGGGCGACGCTGCGCGTCGGCGGCACGGTGCGCGCCGGGATGCGTGCCTTCGCCCTGTCCGGCGACGAGCGGCGCGAGCTGCAAATAGACGGGCAGGGGCGCACGCGGTTCGAGGTGACAGTCCCCCGCGGCGAGTCGCACGTCCTCGTCGGCACGGTCGCCCCCTCGGGCGCGACCTCCTTCCACCGCGCGCGCGTGCGCGGCCTGACGCCCGAGGAGAAGCAGAGGGCCGAGGGCGACCTGTACCCGCCGGAGGCGTTCAAGCTGTTGCGGGGCGCGCAGGCGTCGCCCGTCGTCGAGGGCGAGGCCGTGGTCTTCGTCTACCGCGGCGCGGCGCGCGCGGTCGAGGTCGTCGGCGACTTCACGGGCTGGCGGCCCGCCGGGCTGGTGCTGCGCGGGGCGGAGGGCGGGGGCGCGAAGCTCCTCCGCCTGGAGTTCCCCGAAGGCGCGCGCCTGGAGTACAAGCTGATCGCCGACGGCGAGTGGATCCTCGACCCGCTCAACCCGCGCCGCGTGGACAACGGCGTCGGCGGCTTCAACTCTTTCTTCACGGTGGGCGGCGACGGCGGGGCGGCGGACGACGGCCGCCGGGTCGAAGCGGAGGCGCGGGCGGCGCGGACGGCCGGGTCGGTCAACTCACCGAAGGGCTACTTCGCTTCGAGCGTCGCCGACGAAGTCCCGAGCCGCCTGCTCGGCGGGAGGCGCAAGCTCGTCGTCTACCTGCCGCCGGGTTACGACGAGACGGGGGAGCGCTACCCCGTCCTCTACGTGCAGGACGGGTCAGACTACCTGCGGCGTGCGGACGCGGCCGGGACGGCGCAAAGACTCATTGTCGAGAAGAAGGTCGCGCCCTTCATCATCGTCTTCGTTGACCCGGCCGAACGCGCGAAGGAGTACTGGGCGAGCGACGCCTTCGCGGACTTCATGGGGAAGGAACTCGTGCCGTACATTGACGCGCGCTACCGCACGCGGCCCGCGCGCGATTCGCGCGCGCTGCTGGGCGCGAGCCTCGGCGGCGTCACCTCGGTGTGGACGGCCCTGCGCCACCCCGAGCTATTCGCGCGCGTCGGCGGCCAGTCCTCGGCCTTCCAGATCGACGAGGAGCGGGTCGTCGCCCGCCTCGCCCAACTCGCCGGGGCGGCGCGCGCCGAGCACCCGATGCGCTTCTACTTCGACGCCGGCCTCTACGAACCCACCTACGACGTGAACCGCCGCGTGCGCGTGATGCTCGCCGCCAAAGGCTACCCCGTCACCTACCGCGAGACGCCCGCGGGCCACAACTACACGACCTGGAGCGACCGCCTCGCCGACGCCTACACGGCCCTGTGGGCGGAGTAGTTTCGAGTTGCGGGTTTCGAGTTTCGAGTTAAAAGGCGACTTCTGAGCAGAGCCGCGGCGGTGG
>JALZHT010000667.1 GCA_030860645.1 Acidobacteriota bacterium | reverse complement strand
GCCGCGCCCGCTTCGACGACGACCGCACCTTCTCCGGGCGGCGGCTGTGGCTCGCGCGCCAGCGCGCGTTCCAGAACCGCCGCGGCTTCTAAACTGCTTCATCCGAACAACCGGGGGCGGGGGCGGGGGCGAGTCTCCCGCGCCCGCCCTTCATTTGCCCGGAAGACGCGCCGCGCCCCCTGAACACCCTCTTCCGGTTAACACCCTCGTAAGGTCGGGGCCGACAACCCGGACGACCCTTTTTGCGTATAATAATGTGATGAAAAAGAAAAGAGAGAGCTGGCCCGAAGTGATCACACCCAAGCAAGGAGAGACTATGAGCAACAAGCTGACGGTCGCGGTCGTGGCGCTCGTCGCCGTCCTCGCGCTGATCGCCGCCGGCGTCGTCTTCGCCAACATTAACTACACCCAGGAGGGGACGGTTAAGGTCGTCACCTACTTCGGGCGGATCGAGAAGGTCTACCGCCCCGAGGACGGCTGGTTCACGACGCTCGCGCCGGGGCGCGAGGCTTACGAGGTGAACATCAAATCGTTCACCGAGAAGACGCCGGTGCGCGTGACGAGCCGCGACAACGCCGCCCTCCAGGTCGAGATTTCCGTCACCGCCTTCACCGACCCGCGGCACGTCGAGGACTACGTGCGCAAGTACGGCTTCGACGAGAAGACGCGCCACGACCGGCGCAACGAGATTCTGCACGGCCTCATCCAGACCGAGGCGCGCAACGCCTTCGCCGAGCACGCGGCCTACGAGATTTACGCCAACCAGGAGGGCATTCAGAAGCGCATCCTTGAAACCCTCCGGCCGCAGCTCGCGGGGCAACTCCAGCAGACGCTCGAATCAGTCCAGATCGGCAACCCCGACTTCCTCGACGACCGCATCGAGGCGGCGGCCTCGGGCGTCGTCGCCAACGAGAAGCAGAAGCAGGCCGAGGAGGCGCGTCTGGAGGCCGCCAAGATCGCCGCGCAGACCAAGCAGATCGAGGCGAC
Source organism: Acidobacteriota bacterium (assembly GCA_030860645.1). Lineage (GTDB taxonomy): Bacteria > Acidobacteriota > Blastocatellia > Pyrinomonadales > Pyrinomonadaceae > QHXN01. The sequence goes on along the minus strand of JALZHT010000667.1, from coordinate 1,940 downwards.
GACCTACGCCAACCCGGCGCTCTTAGACATCAAGAAGCTGGAGCTGCAACTCGAAATCGAGCGCGCCCGCGCCGACGGCATCAAGAATCACCAGGGGCCGCTCACCATCATGTACGGGGCGGGGCACGGCGTGCAGGTGCAGGTCCCGGCGGGGCGGTAAGTTTTTGACAGGGGGGAAAGTCCGATGAGGTTCTTCGTCTTCTTCTGGGTCGCGGTCGAGCTGCTCCAGGTCGCCGCCATCGCCACGCTCGCCGTCGGCTACCGCAACTTGCAGCGCCGCCTCGAACGCCGCGACCGCTTCGAGGCCGGCCCGCCGCGCTCCGTCACGGAAGACTGAGCGCGCGGCGAATCAAACACAGGGTCACAGTCAAGAGAGAAGGCGGATTTAATGCCGCCGGCGGCGGCGGCAGAATAAAGCCCGGCGCGAAAGTCCCGGGTGATGATAAATATAAAGAGCGAGAAGCCCCGGAGGGGCGGCAGAGGTTCGAGGCATCAACACGACTGCCCGAACTTCTTTCGCCCCTCCGGGGCTTCCTTATTTTTATTCTGCCGGCGGCTCCCGCGGCTATTTCTTCTTGCCGGACGTGGTGGTCGTCGGAGATGCGAGGGCCACGTCCTTGACGGCGGCCATCGCGGCCGTGTCGTCGCCGCTCAGGTGCGCGGCCTGGGCCTGCGCCGAGAAGTCGTTGCGCAGGGTGCCGTCGCCGAGGATGAAGCCGTCGCCGAGCATCACACCGTCGCTCAGCAGCACGCCGTCGCCGAGGATGAAGCCGTCGCCGAGCATCACGCCGTCGTTCAGGAGCACGCCGCAGTCCATGAAGAACGTGCCCTCGCTCAGCGTGACGCCGTTGCTCGTCAGGATGTCGTCGGCGAGCAGCACGCCGCTGGTCACGAGGGTCATGTCGGCCAGCATGACGCCCGTGGCGTCGAGCATCGTCGCGTCGGCCAGCATGACGCCCGTCCCGTAGACTTTCTGGTACTTCGACATCAACTCGGGGCCGGAGGCGGTGGCGTGGTCGAGGATGATCCCGCGCGACCAGCCGAAGGTGTGGCCCGCGATGGTCGTCTGCGGCGCGGGCAGGGCCGCGCCCGACTTGAGCAGCGGCGAGCCGAGCGGCATCGTCACGTTCAGCACCGAGGGGTTCCAGAACTGCGGCAGGTCGGTGCGGATGAGCTTCGCCAGCCTGACCGCGCCCTCGACGTTCAACTGCCCCGCGCCCTGCTCGAAGGTGTTGAAGCCCGAGAGCGGCTGGGCCGTGTACATCAGGAGCGCCTTGACGAGGTTCGGCGTGAGCCGCGGGTTGTGGCGCAGCAGCAGCGCCGCCGCGCCCGCGACGAGCGGGGCCGCCATCGAAGTCCCGTTGAGCGTCATCATGTTCCGGTTCTTGTCCGGGCTGACGTTGGCGTTCAGGTGCGGGTTGTTGGCGAGCAGAAGGTTGTCGGCCGCGGCCGCCCAGATCACCTTGTTGCCGGGGGCGACCAGGTCGGGCTTGATGAGGTTGTCGTAGTGCTTAACGCCGAGCAGGTCGGTGCGGTAGCCGCGCGTCGGGCCGCGCGAGCTGTAGGTGGTGACGGCGTCGTCGGCGCGCGTGTCGGTGCCGAAGGTGTTGGTCGCCCCGACCGTGATGGCCGAAGGCTCGATGCCGGGCGAGTGGATCGCGCCGTAGACCTTCCGCCACGAGGCGTCCTTGCCGTCGTTGCCGGCGGCGCAGACGACGACGATGCCGAGGTCAACCATCCGCCGCACGGCCTTGCACACGGGGTCGTCGCGGTACGAGTCTATGGCCGGCATCCCGAGGCTCAGGTTGACGACGCGGATGAAGTAACCGGTGCGGTTGGCGATCACCCAGTCTATGGCCCGGAGCAGGCCGGAGACGGTGCCGCGGCCCTCGGCGTCGAGCACCTTGACGTTGATGATGTTGGCGTCGCCGGCGACGCCC
>JALZHT010000074.1 GCA_030860645.1 Acidobacteriota bacterium | reverse complement strand
GGGCTGGATACGTCGGTGATGCTGCACTGGCTGCGGGCGCGGTACGGGTGCGAGGTGGTCTGTTACTGCGCGGACGTGGGGCAGGGCGAGGAGCTGGCGGGGCTGGAGGGGAAGGCGCTCAAGACGGGCGCGTCGAAGCTCTACGTCGAGGACTTGCGGCGCGAGTTCGTCGAGGGCTACGTCTGGCCGGCGGTCAAGGCGAACGCGGTCTACGAGGGCGTCTATCTGCTCGGCACCAGCCTGGCGCGGCCCGTCATCGCCGAGCGGCAGATCGAGATCGCGCGGCGCGAAGGGGCGGACGCCGTGGCGCACGGGGCGACGGGGAAGGGCAACGACCAGGTGCGCTTCGAGCTGACCTACTACGCGCTCGAACCGGACATCCGCGTCGTCGCGCCGTGGCGCGAGTGGGAGTTCAAGGGCCGGAGCGACCTCATCGCCTACGCGAGGGAGCACGACATCCCGGTCACGGCGACGGCCGAAAAACCCTATTCGACCGACCGCAACCTGATGCACGTCTCCTACGAAGGCGGCATCCTGGAAGACCCCTGGGCCGAGCCGCCCGCCGACATCTTCCAGATGACGGCCGCGCCCGAGCAGGCGCGGGCCGAGGCCGAGTACGTCGTCGTCGGCTTCGAGCGGGGCGCGGCCACGAGCGTCAACGGCGAGCCGCTTGAAGCCGTCTCGCTGCTGGAGACTCTGAACCGGCTGGGCGGCGCGCACGGCGTGGGCCGGGTCGATCTGGTGGAGAACCGTTTCGTCGGGATGAAGTCGCGCGGGGTGTACGAGACGCCGGGCGTGACGATCCTGCACGCGGCGCACCGCGCGCTCGAATCCATCACGCTCGACCGCGAGGTCTTGCGGCTGCGCGACGCGCTGAGCCTCAAGTTCGCCGAGAGCGTCTACTACGGCTTCTGGTTCGCGCCCGAGTCGGAGCTGATGCGCAAGGTGATTGACGAGACGCAGCAGAACGTGACCGGCGACGTGCGCCTCAAACTCTACCGCGGCAACGTGACGGTGACGGGCCGCCGCTCGCCGCACACGCTCTACCGCGAGCGCCTCGCCACCTTCGAGGCCGACACCGTCTACGACCAGCGCGACGCCGAGGGCTTCATCAAGCTCAACGCGCTGCGTTTAAGAACAAGAAAAGCCGTGAACCGTGAACCGTAAATCGTGAATCGTGGCTGGGTCTTACGGCGCGCAAAGGGGACTTTGCGAACCGGGAAATGCTCAACCGCTTTTACGATTGACGATTCCCGGCTTTTAAGGAGATGCAGATGACGCAAGCTGCCGAGCATGGCGTGCAGGTGAAAGTGGTCGAGGCCGACAAGGTGGGGTCGGTGGTGTCGGGTCTCGGGTTGCAGCGGACGCTGGCGGTGGTGGGCGGGCGGCGGCGCGGGCGCGCGGGCGACGCGGTGGTGGTGCGGGCGCTGACCGACAGCGCGACTTACAACCAGTTGGAGCTGACGTCGGGCCGCCTCGCCAAGATTAACCCGGGCGACGTGCTCGTCGGCGCGCTCGGCGCGCGGCGCGCCCTCAAAGGCTTCGTGGGCGACGTGCCGGAGTGGGTCGCGGAGGGCGACCGCCTGCACCTCCTCAACATGGGCGGCGTGGTCGGCCGCTGCACGGGCCACCATTCGAGCTTGAGCGGCGCCATCGAGGTGGAGGTGATCGGCTTCGTCTACGACGAAGACCACAACGTGCGCAACATCGCCGACGCGGCGCTGCCGCTGCGCGCGACGCTGCCCGAAGGGTGCGCGCCGCTCGTCGTCGTCGCCGGCGCGTGCATGAACAGCGGGAAGACGTTCGCGGCGACGGAGGTCGTGCGGCAGGCGACGCGCGCGGGCCTGCGCGTCGCGGCCGGGAAGCTCTCGGGCGTGGCGTGTTTGCGCGACACGCTCAACATGGCCGACCACGGCGCGGTCGCGGTCGCCAGCTTCCTCGACTGCGGGCTGCCCTCGACGGTCGGCGTCGGCGACCTCGCGCCGGTCGCGAAGGCGATCATCGCCCGCCTCAACGAGAGCGCGCCCGACCTCATCGTCATCGAGCTGGGCGACGGCATCCTCGGCGGCTACTCGGTGGATTCGGTCTTCGACGACGCGGAGCTGCGCGGCGCGATTGCGGCCGTCGTCTTCTGCGCCTCCGACTACGTCGGCGTGTGGGGCGGCCTGGAGTTGTTCAGACGCCGGGGCATCAGCGTGGCTCTGGTGGCCGGCTCCGTGACCGACTCGCGGATGGGCGAGGAGTTCATCGAGCGCGAGTTCGGCGTCCCGGCCGGCAACGCCAAGCGCGACGGCGCGAGGCTCTTCTCGCTGGTCGGCGAGAAGGTTTCGAGTTTCGGGTTCCGGGTTCCGGGTTTGTCCAGCGAGGCGAGTCCGGCGCTCGCCGGAGCGGAGTTTTAGCGATGAACCCACGACTCGAAAACAAGAACCCGAAACTCGAAACTCGAAACTCGAAACTGAGTCCCTCGAAACTTCGGGTCGCGATTTTCGGCGGGTCGGGCTACGGCGGGGCGGAGCTTCTGCGCATCCTGCTCTTCCACCCGCGCGCCGAGGTCGCCCTCGTGACGGCGAACGAGCACGCGGGCAAGCGCGTCGCGGACGTGCACCGCAACCTGCTCGGCCTGACGGATTTAAGTTTCGCCGCCGCGCCGGAAGATTCCGAGGGCCTGAACGATCTCGACTGCGTCTTCCTCGCGCTCCCGCACGGGCAGGCGCTGGAGATCGCGCCGCGGGTGCCGGCGCACGTCAGGGCCGTAGACCTTTCGGGCGACTTCCGCCTGTCGAGCGCCGAGGAGTTCCGCGAGCACTACGGGCGCGAGCACACGGCGATGGGGTTGCAGCGCGAGTTCGTCTACGGGCTGACGGAGGTGAACCGCGAGGCGATTAAAGGCGCGCGGCTCGTGAGCAACCCGGGCTGCTTCGCGACGGCGACGCTGTTGGGCCTCGCGCCGCTCGTCCGCGCGGGGCTGCTTCAAGGGCGCGTGGTGGTGGACGCCAAGACCGGGTCGTCGGGGTCGGGCGCGAAGCCCGCCGCCAACACGCACCACCCGCAGCGCGCCAACTCGTTCTACGCCTACAAGCCCTTCGCGCACCAGCACGCGCCCGAGATCGAACAGACCCTGCGCGCCGTCGGCGACTGGACGCACGAGCTGGTTTTCGTGACGCACTCGCTGCCCGTCTCGCGCGGCATCTTCGCCTCGATCTACGCCGAGGCGAAGCGCGAGACGACCGAAAGGGAGGTGCGCGCGCTCTTCGAGGAGTTTTACCGCGGCTCGTTCTTCGTGCGGATAGTCTCCGGCTCGCCGGACATCAACTGGGTGAAGCTGACGAACTTCTGCGACCTCGGCTTCGCCGCGCGGGGCCGACAGGTCGCCGTCTTCGCGGCCCTCGACAACCTCGTCAAAGGCGCGGCCGGGCAGGCCGTGCAGAACATGAACCTGATGTTCGGCCTCGAAGAGAAGGCGGGGCTGATGCTGGTCGGCGGGAACCCATGAGCGAAGAGAAGGCGGGAGAGTTCAAGCCGGCCCCGGTCAAGGCGGCCATCACGTCGGACGTGCTGGAGCGCGTGGACATCCGCGTCGGCACCGTCGAGCGGGTCGAGGAGGTGCGCGGCTCGGACAAGCTCTTGAGGCTGGTCGTCAACTTCGGCGACCACCGGCGCAACATCCTCGCCGGGATGAAGCGCGAGCGCGCGAACCCGCGCGAGATCGAAGGGCGGCAGGCGCTCTTCGTCGTCAACCTGGAGCCGCGTCGGATGGCGGGCGAGGTCTCCGAGGGGATGCTGTTCGACCTGGGTTACGCCGACGGCCTCACGCCCGCGCTGGCCGTCCCCGAGCGCGGGCTGCCCGACGGCGCGAGGGCCGGATGAAGATGAACGCAGCGACGACGACTTTCGAGGAGACGGCCGCGCGCGAGGAGCAGTTCCAGCTCGCGACCTACAAGAAGTTCGCCTTCGCGCCGGAGCGCGGGCGCGGCGCTTGGGTGGAGACCGCGGAGGGCGAAAGATACCTCGACCTCTACGGCGGGCACGCCGTCTGCGCCGCGGGCCACTGCCACCCGCGCGTGGTGGCCGCGATTAGAGAGCAGGCCGGGCGGCTTTTGTTCTACTCGAACCTCGTCTACTCGGGCGTGCGCGCGCGCGCGGCGGAGAAGCTGGTGAGGTGCGCGCCCGAAGGGCTGACGAAGGCTTTCTTCTGCAACTCGGGGACGGAGGCCAACGAGAACGCGATGCGGATGGCGCGCCTGAAGACCGGGCGCGAGGGCGTCATCACGTTCGACGGCGGCTTCCACGGGCGCACGGCCGACTCGATCAGCGCGACCTTCCTCGGCAAATACCGCGAGCTGGGGCGGCCGAACGTGCCGGGCCACCGGCGCGCCGAGTTCGGCTCCGTCGAGTCGGTCGCGGCCCTCGCCGACGAGACCGTCGCCGCCGTGATGCTGGAGCCGATCCAATCTATGGCCGGCGTGCGCGCGGCCGCGCCGGAGTTCTACGCGGGGCTGCGCCGCCTCTGCGACGAGCGCGGGATGCTTTTGATCTACGACGAGGTGCAGACCGGCGTCGGCCGCACGGGCGAGTGGTTCTACGCGGGGAGCGCGGCGGGCGCGGGCGTCGTGCCCGATGTCATCACGCTGGCGAAGGCCCTGGGGAGCGGCGTGCCGGTCGGCGCGTGCCTGACGACCGACGAGGTGGCGTCGGCGATTAAGGAGAACGACCTCGGGACGACCTTCGGCGGCGGGATGCTGGCGATGGCCGCCGTCCTGGCGACGCTCGAAGCGATTGAAGAGGGCGGGATGCTCTGGAACGCGCGCGCCGTCGAAAAGTATCTGCGCGTCGAGTTGCTGAAAGTGCCGGGCGTCGCGGGCGTGCGGGGACTCGGCCTCCTGCTCGGCGTCGAGTTCGCCGAGCCGGTCGCGGCGAAGGTGCAAAAGGAACTGCTCGCCCGCCGCATCATCACGGGCACGTCGAGCGACCCGCGCGTGCTGCGCCTGCTGCCGCCGCTTTGCCTGACGGTCGCGGAGGCAGGCGTTTTCATCGAAGCACTCGGGCCGTTGATGAAATTGTAGGGGCAGGGCTTGTCCCTGCCCGTCAACATCCGACAGACTCGGCGTTGAATTTAGTGATTACCGAGCGGGCAGGGACAAGCCCTGCCCCTACAGCTATGACCAAGCACTTCCTGACAACTGGCGACCGGACGCGCGACGGGCTTGAGGGCTTGCTCGAAGCGGCGTCGCGCTTCAAGCGCGGCCGAGAAGCGTCGCGGCCCTTCGCGGGGCGTTCGGCGGCGCTCGTCTTCTTCAACCCGAGTCTGCGGACGCGGGCTTCGATGCAGGTGGGCGTCTACGAGCTGGGCGGAAACGCCGTCGTGCTGGAGCCGGGCGGGACGAGTTGGACTCTGGAGCACCGCGAGGGCGTGGTGATGGACGGCGACAAGACCGAGCACGTCGCCGAGTTCGTCCGCGTGCTCGGCCGCTACTGCTCTCTGGTCGGCGTGCGCACGTTCGCCGCGCTGCGAGATTGGGAGGAGGAGCGGCGCGACCCCGTGCTCGCCGCCTTCGCCAAGTTCTCCGAAGTCCCGGTCATCAACCTCGAATCGGCGATGCACCACCCGTGTCAGGCGCTGGCCGACATGATGACGATTAAAGAAAAACTCGGGCCGGGCCGCAAGCGCGTGCTCCTCACGTGGGCGTGGCACCCGAAGCCCTTGCCGATGGCCGTGCCGAACAGCTTCGCGCTCGCCGCCGCGCAGATGGGGCACGACCTCACCATCGCGCACCCGCCCGGCTACGAACTCGACGAGGAGCTTCTGGTCGACATCCGCCGCCGCGCCGCCGGGGCCGGCTCGCAGGTCAACGTCACGCACGATGCCGAAGGCGCGTTCGACGGCGCGCAGGTCGTCTACGCGAAGAGCTGGGGCAGTAAAAAGTTTTACGGCGACGCGGCGGCGGACGCGGCGGAGCGCGCGCCGTACCGCGGCCGCTGGACGGTGGACGCCGCCAGGATGCGGCGCACCGACGCCGGCATCTTCATGCACTGCCTGCCCGTGCGCCGCAACGTCATCGTCGCCGACGACGTGCTCGACTCGCCCGCCTCCGTCGTCGTCGAAGAGGCCGAGAACCGCCTGCACGCGCAGAAGGCCGTGATGGCGGAGTTGCTGAAAGGGTGAAAAAGGGTTTTAGGTGTTAGGTGCTGGGTGCTAGGAAAAGAGACTTGTCTTTCCCAGCACCCAACACTTAACACCCAGAAACCTTTTCACCGGAGGTGAAAAGATGAGTCAGCCGAGGCTCGATCTGTTGCGCGAGGCGCTGCCGTACATCCAGCGGTTCAAGGGCAAGACGTTCGTCGTGAAGCTGTCGGGGAAGGTGACGGAGGAGCACGACACGCTGGTCTCGCTGGCGGAGGAGCTGGCGCTGCTGCACCAGGTCGGCATCCGCGTCTGCGTCGTGCACGGCGGCGGGAAGCAGTTGACCGAGCTGGCCGCGCAGCTCGGCGTCGAGCAGACGATCATTGACGGCCGGCGCGTCACCGACGACGCCACGCTCGACATGGCGAAGATGGTCTTCGCCGGCAAGATCAACACCGACATCCTCGCCGCGCTGCGCCACCGCGGCGTCGAGGCCGTCGGCCTCTCGGGCGTCGACGGCGACATCATCCACGCCGAGCGCCGCCCGCCGAAAGACATCCTCAACCGCGAGACGGGCGTGAGCGAGCGGGTGGACTTCGGCCACGTCGGCGACATCATCCGCATCAACGACCGCCTGCTGCGCGTGCTCCTCGACCACGACTACCTGCCGGTCGTCTCCTCGCTGGGGGCGGACGCCGAGGGGCGCGTCTTCAACATCAACGCCGACACCATCGCCGCCGAGATCGCCGTCCGCCTCGGGGCCGAAAAACTCGTCATGCTCTCGGACGTGGACGGCATCTACCTGCGGCCCGGCGAGCGCGCCACGAAACTCTCACGCCTGACGGCCGACGAGGTCGAGGCGCTGGTGCGCGACGGCGTCGCCACCGGCGGCATGATCCCCAAACTCCAGAACATCACCGAACTCCTCCGCCGCGGCGTCCGCAGCGCCCACATCATCAAAGGCTCCCTGCGCAACGCCATCCTCGCCGAAGTCTTCACCGACGAGGGGACGGGGACGATGATCGTGGCCTGAGCCGGGCGCGCGCGCGTCAGTCGTTCACGCGCGCGGGCGGGAAGATTTCGAAGTGCGCGTGGTCGTGGTGGCCCGCCTGCGGCCGGCACAGCCCCTGGCCGATGAGGGTGTTGTCGTTGAGGAAGACGTGGCTGGCAAGCGGCTGCTTGAGGAACGCCTTAATCATCTCCCTCATCGCGGTGCGGTCGTAGGTGGGCGCGCCGACGGCGATGCCGCCCGCCGTCCCGTTCCTGCGCGGGAGGAAGGCGTCGAAGGTGAGGCCGGTCTCGTGGCCGGCGTGGTCAGGCGTGTTGCCGCCTTCGGGGATGCTCGCGTCGTTGATGGTGAGGAGGGCGGCGTTCGGGTGGCCCTTGAGGTGCGCCTTCCGGTAGGCCGCGCCGGTCAGGCGGATCGTCTCGGCGAGCCACTCCGTGCCGAAGTCGTGGTTGTCGGAAGAGTCGGCGACCTCGCGGTTGAAGAAGCCCTCCTCGGGCGAGCCGAGCGGCAGGCGCTGCCAGCGGGGCGCGTTGGCGGCTTCGAGCCAGCGGTGCGTGTCCTGCCCGACCTGAATCAGCCCGTCGTTCTTCGCGAGGAGGACGGTGTCGAAGCCGTTCTTGACGGCCTGGAAGAGTTTGATGGTGCGCGTCGTCTGCGGCCCGGCGGTCGGAGTCGGGGGCGCGAGCCAGACGAAGCCGAGCGCGATGAGGCGCGTCTTGACGGCGACGACGTCGGCGGGGAGGTTCCGCCCGCCCGCGCCGACGCTCCCCTGGAGCGGAACTGTAGGCATGGAGAGACTCCTTGAGAAGGGTTGGAACCGCGGCGGCCTTGACAACCGCCGGCGGACGGGACGGCCCTGCGTGGAAAGGTCGAGGCGAAAACCGACGCCGGGCCACGATATGCCCGGCGTCAAGGGGTGTCAAGGGAAATGGATTGAAAGCAGAAGCCGGTGGAAAACCTTTCGCCGACGCGGGGCGCTACTGCCCGCCGACGGCCGTCTCCCTCCTCATTCCCAGCCGCCGTGGTTCTTCAGGTTGATGAGTTCGTCAACCGTGGGGTTGGTGTTGCGCTGTGATTTCACGCGGCGGATGAAGGAGGCGGAGACTCCGTGGTCGCGGAGGCGGACGAGGTGTTCGGGCGAGAGGTTGGCGTAGCCGAGTTCTTTCAGCTCCTTGATGAAGGAGACGCTGACGCCGTGGTCTCTGAGGCGGACGAGCGTTTCGAGCGGGAGCGAGGTGTAGCCCTCGGCGCGAAGCTCGCGGATGAAGGAGGCCGAGACCCCGTGGTCGCGCAGGCGGATGAGACCTTCGAGCGAGGCCGGCGCGCTGTAGCCGGCCGCCTCCAGCTCGCGCATGAACGAGACGCTGACGCCGTGGTCGCGCGTCCTGACCAGCTCTTCGGCCGTCAGGTTCTTAAAGCCGGCGTCGCGCAGCTCGCGGATGAAGTCGAGGCTGACGCCGTGGTCGCGCATGCGGACGAGCGCGTCGAGCGTGCCGAGGCGGTAGCCCAGCCCGCGCAGGCCGCGCACGTAGTCGAGGCCCACGCCGTGGTGGCCGAGGCGGACGAGCTGCCCGACGTTGGGCCGCTCGTAGCCCTGCCCGCGCAGCTCGTCGAGGAGCGCGAGGCCGACGTCGCTGAGGGCGAGCGAGAAGAGCTGGCGCGAGTCGGGCGTGCCGACGCCGCGGCGCTGGAGTTCGGCGGCGAACTGCGCGCTCGGCGCGAAGGTGAAGTGGCCGGAGCCGCGGCCCGCCCGGAACCAGCCCTCGCAGTCGAAGCTGCCCGCGTCGCGGCGGATTTGGAAGCGGACGCTCGTGCCGCCCGCGGAGAACGCCTGCTCGCGCGTGAGGCCCCGGAGTTGGCCGGGGTCGAGGGCGAAGGTGTTGTTCCAATTGCTGGTGTGCCGGCGGCCGTCCTTGCCCGTCTTCTCCTCGCGGTAATTCATCGTCAGGTAAATCCGCTCGCCCTCGCCGTCCACCGTCCTGTACTCGACGAGCCACTGGCCCTGAAAGTTCTCCTGCGCGGCCGGGCGCGACGCCGAAAGGCCGACCGCGACGAGCGCCGAGAGGGCGACGGCGGCGAGCGCCCACCCGCAGGCGCGTTGGCTGATCCGCTTCATACTTGCTTCTCCTGTCTGAAGTTCAGAATGTAGTCCGAGGGGTCGGCCGCCGGGCGCACGCCCGCGCCTTTCGCTTTTGAAAGGGAAACACCGCCGGCGTGATGTTTGTGACAGAATCCGTGCGCGGGTTTCAGATTTTTCCGGGGCGCGGGGAAAAGGCGGGGGGGGTTAGATTTGCGATTTTTGATTGGCGATTGGAAGGCGAAAGTCCGCGCCTGTCATTTCAAGCGAAAATCGCCAGTCGCAAATCTAAAATTCCTTCCGCGCCTCGGTGGTTGATTTACTTGTCCCGGGATGGCTCCTGAAGTAGTTTCACAGACGCATGAACGCGCGGCGGGAAAATCAGTACGGGGTCAGCGGGTTCGCGCGGCGGCTGCTGGGCGAGTGGCGGCGGCGCGGGTGGCCCGTGGGGGGCGAGCGCGTGTTGGTCGCCGTGTCGGGCGGGGCCGACAGTGTGGCACTGTTG
>JALZHT010000666.1 GCA_030860645.1 Acidobacteriota bacterium | reverse complement strand
CCACGAGAGCGACCGCGGCTGGTGGGAGCGCCAGTTCCCCGAACCGCTCGACGCGGCTTGGCGCACGAGCGAGCACGAGGCCGTCTGCCTGCTCCTCGGCGCGGTCGCCCGCCGCGTCGCCGCCGAGGGCGCGCCGGAAGAGACGGACGCCGACGCCCTCGCCGGGGAGTTCGCGCGCACGGTGGACGACACGCTCCTGCGCCTCGAACGCTTCGTCCGCGCCGACTCGAACCACCACCCCAAGCTCTACGTCTGGCTCCCCGGCCTCGCCCTCTGCGCCCTCGCCGCCAGCGCCGCGCTCCCCGTGGGCTGGCTCGCCGAACGCTTCGACGCGAACGCCCCCGGCTACGAACGCCTCCCGCCCGAACTGCTGAGAAATCCCGAAAGCCGTGAATCGTAAATCGAGATTGTGTGTTGCTCGACTTGAATATCAGCGTTCAGGTTGAGCAACACTCGGCCGCGATTCACGATTCACGATTCACGGCTTTAAGTGCTGCCGTCGGCCAGCGCGGGTGTTGGTAACGCGCCGAGGTTGTCGCCGGGGGCGGGGAAGAGGTTGGCGGCCGTCTGCGGCGGGCGCATGGAGATGCGGCCGACCGGCTGGACGTTCAGCTCGGGCGCGAGTTCCTGGTAGGAGAGGACGGTCAGGGTCGGGAACTCCAGCTCGACCATCTTGCGCACGAAGCGGCGCAGCTCCATGTCGGTGATGACGACCGGCTTCTGCGCGCCGGGCGGGAGGCTGGCGATCTCGCGCCGCATCGCGTCGAGGATGTCGTGCGCAATCGCCGGGTCGAGCGAGAGGAACGACCCCGTCGAGGTGCGCCGGATCGCGCCGCGGATTACGTCCTCGATCTCGGGGTCGAGCAGGTAGACGAACAGAGTGTCGCGCCCGCCCGTGTAGCGGAAAGAGATGTAGCGCTTCAGAGAAGCGCGCACGTACTCCGTCAGCATCACCGGGTCTTTCTCGATGCGCCCCCACTCGCTCAAAGCGTCGAGCACGGTCTTCACGTCGCGGATCGAGATGCCCTCCTGCACGAGCCGCTGCAACACGTCGGTGAACTGGTGGACGGTGACGACCTTCGGGACGACCTCCTCGACCAGCTTCGGCGCGCCGCGCGCGACGAAGTCCAGAAGCGCCTGCGCCTCCTGGATGCCGACGAACTCGTGCGCGTACTTGCGCATCACCATCGAGAGGTGCAGCGTGATAACCTCGGCCGGCTCCCACACCTTCAGCCCGGCGGTCTCCGCGATGTGGCGCTGAGGGGCCGGAATCCACGCCCCCGGCTTGAGGTCGGCCGGGTTCCTGACCTCCTCGCCTTCGAGGCCGAAGACCTTGATGTTCTCCGCCGAGTCGTTGACGTAGACGCAGTCCGGCTTGAGCGACCCGTAGACGACCGGCACCTCCTTGATGGCGATGAAGTACTGGTTGGCCTTGAGCGGCGCGTCGCCACTCACGTAGCAGTTCGGCAGCAGCACGCCGAGGTCGTAGTAGACGGCCGAGCGCAGCTTCGGCAGCTCCGCCCGGAAGCGCGCGCCCGAGGGCGTCGCCGTGTCTATGAGGTGGGTCAGCTCGGCGCTGACGACGACGGCGAGCGGGACGGCGAAGGTCGGCTGCAACTCGTCCTGGCCCGGCACCTCGCCCGCCTTCTCCATCCGCGCGCGCTCGGCCTCGGCCGCCCGCTGCTGCCCGCGCCAGAGGCTGTAGCCCAGCCCCGCCACGCCCGCGCCCACGAGCAGCAGCGGCAGGTGCGGCATCCCCGGCAGGAGCGCCATCAGGAGCAGCAGCCCCGCCGCCACCAGCAGCGGCTTCGGGTTGCGCAGGAGTTGCCGGCTGATGTCCGAGCCGACGTTCGAGGTGTCCTCGTCGGTCGAAACCCTCGTCACGACGATGCCGGCCGAGACCGTGATGAGCATCGAGGAGATGATCGCCGCCAGCCCGTCGCCGATGGTCATGATGGTGTACTTCTGCGCGGCCGCGCCCATCGTCATCCCGCGCACCAGGACGCCGACGGCGAGGCCGCCCGCGATGTTCACCATCGCGATGATGATGGTCGCGATGGCGTCGCCCTTGACGAACTTCATCGCGCCGTCCATCGCGCCGTAGAGCTGCGACTCCTTCTGGAGGGCCGAGCGCGCGGCCCGCGCCTGCTCCTGCGAGATGAGGCCCGAGCGCATGTCGGCGTCAATCGCCATCTGCTTGCCCGGCATGGCGTCGAGCGTGAAGCGCGCCGCCACCTCGGCCACGCGCTCCGACCCCTTCGCCACGACGATGAACTGCACGACGAGGATCATCACGAACATCACCGCGCCGACGATGACGCTGCCCTGCGCCGTGATCTGACCCAGAGCCTCGATGACGCCGCCGGCCGTCCCGTTCTTGAGGATGCTGCGCGTCGCCGAGACGCTCAGCGTGAGGCGGAAGACGGTCGTCAGGAGCAGGATCGTCGGGTAGGAGGTGAGCTGCGTCGGCGTCGTGATGTAGAGCGAGGTGGCGAGCACGACGATGGAGGCGGCGAGGTTGACGACGATGAGGACGGAGATGACCGCGGGCGGCAGCGGCACGAAGAGCGTCCCGATGGCGAGCATCACGCCGACGGGCAGCAGCAGGTCGCTGTAGCGCGAGAGCAGCGCCGTGAAGTTGCCCCTCTTCAGCTCGCCCCAGACGGGGCCGAGCGAGGCGAGGACGTTCGCCATAAGACTCTCCTGCGGGGTCGAAGGGGGAGGCGAGGGGGAAGCGCCGCGCGGCCGCGGCCCGCGCGCGTTGAGCGACGCCGGCTCAGGGCGACAGCCACTCCAGCACGAAGAAGATGACGACGGCGGCCAGCAGCGTGCCGCAGGCCATGATGGCGACCTCCGGCCCCGTGAAATAGCCGAAGTACCTGCGGCCGGCGGCGCTCCTCCTCCCCACCTCGGCGCGGGCGCGGGGCG
>JALZHT010000665.1 GCA_030860645.1 Acidobacteriota bacterium | reverse complement strand
GGGGGGGGCCGCTTTCGTCAAAGCCGCGGACGGGCGGGCTTACATGCCCATCCCGCCGCCCATCCCGCCCGGCATCGCGGGCGACTTCTCATCCTCGGGCAACTCCGAGACCATCGCCTCGGTCGTCAGCATGAGGCCGGCGATGGAGGCCGCGTTCTGCAAGGCCGAGCGCGTGACCTTCGCCGGGTCAATGACGCCCTCTTCGACGAGGTCGCCGAACGTCTCGGTGGCCGCGTTGTAGCCGTAAGACTCCTTCTTCGACTCGCGCACCTTCTCGACGATCACCGCCCCCTCCTTGCCGGCGTTCTGCACGATCTGGCGGAGCGGCTCTTCCAAAGCGCGGCGGACGATGGTGACGCCGATCTGCTCGTCGTCGTCGCCCGTGCCGTCCTCGCTAGTCTTGAACTTGTCGAGCGCCTTCGCGGCGCGCACCAGCGCCACGCCGCCGCCCGGCACGATGCCCTCCTCGACGGCCGCACGCGTCGCGTGCATCGCGTCCTCGACCCGCGCCTTCTTCTCCTTCAACTCCGTCTCGGTGGCCGCGCCGACGCGGATCACCGCGACGCCGCCGACGAGCTTGGCGAGGCGCTCCTGCAACTTCTCGCGGTCGTAGTCCGAAGTCGTCTCCTCGATCTGCGCGCGCAGCGTCTTGACGCGGCCCTGAATGTCGTTGGCCTTGCCCGCGCCCTCGACGATGGTCGTGTTGTCCTTGTCGATCGTCACCTTCTTGGCGCGGCCGAGGTCTTCGAGCTTGACGTTCTCCAGCTTGATGCCGAGGTCTTCGCTGATGACGCTGCCGCCGGTCAGGATGGCGATGTCTTCGAGCATCGCCTTGCGGCGGTCGCCGAAGCCCGGGGCCTTCACCGCCGCGACGTTCAGTGTGCCGCGCAGCTTGTTGACCACGAGGGTCGCCAGCGCCTCGCCTTCAACGTCCTCCGCGATGATGATGAGCGGCTTGCCCATCTTGGCGATCTGTTCGAGCAGCGGCAGGAGGTCCTTCATCGAGCTGATCTTCTTCTCGTGGATGAGGATCAGCGGGTTGTCGAGCACGGCCTCCATGCGCTCGGGGTCGGTGACGAAGTAGGGCGAAAGATACCCGCGGTCGAACTGCATGCCTTCGACCACGTCGAGCTCCGTCAGCATCGTCTTCGACTCCTCGACCGTGATGACGCCGTCCTTGCCGACCTTGTCCATCGCCTCGGCGATCAATTCGCCGATGGTCTTGTCGCCGTTGGCCGAGATGGTGCCGACCTGCGCGATGGCGTCGCCCTTGACCGGCTTCGCCATGCGCTCGATCTCCTTGACCGCCTTCTCGACGGCCTTGTCGATGCCGCGCTTGAGGGCCATCGGGTTGGCGCCGGCCGCGACCGTCTTGACGCCCTCGCGGAAGATGGCCTGGGCGAGGACGGTGGCGGTCGTCGTGCCGTCGCCGGCCACGTCCGAGGTCTTCGAGGCGACCTCGCGCACCATCTGCGCGCCCATGTTCTCAAGGCTGTCCTTCAGCTCGATCTCCTTCGCCACGGTGACGCCGTCCTTCGTGATGGTCGGGGAGCCGAACTTCTTGTCGAGGACGACGTTGCGGCCCTTCGGGCCGAGCGTGATCTTGACCGCGTCGGCGAGCTGGTTAACGCCGCGCAGGATCGCCGCCCGCGACTCCTCGCCGTGAATTACTTGCTTTGCCATGTCAGTCTCTTCTCCTTATGACTTCAACTTGCTCTGAAATCCTCACAACCGAAAGGCGGCAGAAGTCTTTCGACTACTTGCCGCCCTTCTTGCCGCTCGCCGCGCCGGCGCGCTCGATGACGCCGAGGATTTCGTCCTCGCGCATGATCAGGTACTCTTCGCCGTCCACCTTGATCTCCGAGCCGCTGTACTTGCCGAAGAGCACGCGGTCGCCGGCCTGCACGTCCAGAGGGATGCGCGCGCCGTCGTCCTTGCGCTTGCCTTCGCCGACGGCGATGACCTCGCCCTCCTGGGGCTTCTCCTTGGCGGTGTCGGGGATGATGATCCCGCCGCGCACCTGCTCGCCTTCCTCGATGCGCTTCACAATCACCCGGTCGTGAAGGGGTTTGATGTTCGTCGCCATATAGCTCCTCTCCTTTGTCAGCCGTGGGATAATTCGTGGCTTCAGTTTTAATGACGGGCGCGACCTGCGGTAAGCACCCTCGCGCCGCGAGTGCCAGGCGGCCGGGCGCAATAAGCCCCGGTTTGCTGGCGAAAATGCTGGTTTCTAGCACTCCTCTAAAAGGAGTGCTAAAAATATAGCACTCCGGCCGGACTTGTCAATAAGGCGCTTCGCGGGCGGGGGCGGTTTCAGCGTTTACGGCGGGCGGCCGTCTTGCGGGCGTGGTGGTTGTGGGCGGCGCGCTCCTGCGTGCGGTAGGCGGCGACGCGCTTGGCGAGCGTGTTGCGGTGGATGCCGAGCTTGGCGGCGGTGCGCGAGAGGTGTTCCTTGTTGCGCGCGAGGGCCTTCTGGATGTAGAGCTTCTCGAACTCGGTGAGGGCCTCGTCGAGCATGAGCTGCCCGTCGAGCATCTCGTCGATCAAGGCTTCGAGCCGGGTGCGCATCTGCATAGGTCGCTCCGTCAGTCGGATAAGTAAAGTCCCAATAACATCTGATTCCCCGAGAACCCGCTCAGCCGAACAGACGCCGGTAGCCGTCGAGGAAGAGCGCGCGCACCTCCTCGGAGGTGCAGAGCGCGAGCAGGCGTGCGCCCTCGGCGAGCGCGGGGGCCGTGCGCGCCTGCTCGACCGTCTGGAGGCGCACGGGGAAGGCCGTCAGCGCCAGGTAGACGACCGAGCAGACGGCGAGGCCCCGGACGAGGCCGAAGAGCGCGCCGAGCGCGCGGTCGAACCATTCGAGTCGGGCCTGCCGCAGCCCCGCGCGCAGCGTCTCGCCGACGACGAGGCCGAGGCCGAGGGCGATCCC
>JALZHT010000664.1 GCA_030860645.1 Acidobacteriota bacterium | reverse complement strand
CCCTGGAGTTGGGCGTCGGCACGGGCCGCGTCGCGCTGCCGCTGCGGGAGCGCGGCGTCGAGGTGCACGGCATTGACGCCTCGCCCGCGATGGTCGAGCGCCTGCGCGCCAAGCCGGGCGGCGACCGGATAGCCGTGACTCTCGGCGACTTCGCGGAGGTCGGGGTCGGGGGCGAGTTCGCGCTCGTCTACGTCGTCTTCAACACCTTCTTCGCGCTGCTCTCGCAGGAGGCTCAGGTGCGCTGCTTCCGGAACGTGGCGCGCCGCCTGTCGCCCGCGGGCGTCTTCCTCGTCGAGGCGTTCGTGCCCGACGTGGCGCGCTACAGCGGCGGGCAGGTCAACCGCGCCACCGAGGTCACGCTCGACCGCGTCGTCTACGACGTGGCCCAGCACGACCCCGTCCGCCAGTACGTCATCGGCCAGTCGGTCGTCATCGCCGACGGCCGCGTCAGGCTCTACCCCGTCCAGTTGCGCTACGCGTGGCCGTCGGAACTCGACCTGATGGCGCGGCTCGCCGGCCTGCGCCTGCGCGAACGCCGCGGCGGCTGGCAGCGGGAGCCTTTCACCGGGAGCGGCAAGCACGTCTCCGTCTACGAGCGGGACGCTCGAAGAGATGATTGTGACACGGAGAGGCGAGGGGCATGACTAGGACTTTAACCGCCACCATCTGGCGCGAAGACGGTGGCTTCGTCGCCCTCTGCGCCGAGTTAGACATCGCCAGCCAGGGCGACACGGTCGAAGAGGCGCGTGCTAATCTCAAAGAGGCCGTCGAACTCTTCTTCGAGACAGCGCACCCCAGCGAGGCCGCACGCAGACTCAACACCGAAATCTACTTCACCCCGCTGGAGGTCAGCGTTGGGTAAGTTGCGGAGGCTGTCGGGGCGAGAGGTGTGTGCGATTCTGTCCCGCCACGGCTTCGTCGAAAGGCGGCAGAGGGGCAGCCACGTAGTCATGTAAAAGTCCACGGACGACTCGACCAACACGGTTCCCGTGCCTCTGCACCCGGAGCTGCGCATGGGCACGCTGTTGTCAATTATTCGTCAGTCGGGCGTTCCGCGGTCAGAGTTTGAATCTTAACAACTAAGATTCGATGGACATTAGTTTAAGGAGCCAAAGGTCAATGGCAGAAGCGGAGAAGAGGGCCGAGGATGGAGGGCGCGAGCTGGTGCGGTACGAGGCGGCGGACGGTGTGGCGGTGCTCACGCTGAACGACCCGCCGGCGAACACTTACACGTACGAGATGATGCAGCAGCTTGACCGCGCCGTCCTGGCCGCGCGGATGGACGAGGGCGTGCAGGTCATCGTCATCACGGGGCAGGGCGAGAAGTTCTTCTGCGCGGGGGCCAACATCCAGATGCTCTCCGAGATGACGCCCGCCTTCAAATACTTCTTCTGCCTGCACGCCAACGAGACGCTCTCGCGGCTGGAGCAGACGCCGAAGCTCGTCGTCGCGGCCGTCAACGGCCACTGCGTCGGCGGCGGCCTCGAAGTGGCGATGGCCGCCGACCTGCGCGTGGCGCGCCGCGGCGCGGGCAAGATGGGGCTGCCGGAAGTCTCGCTCGGCGTGCTGCCGGGCACGGGCGGCACGCAGCGCCTCGTCCGCCTCGTCGGCAAGCCGCGCGCCATCGAGCTGATGGCGACCGGCGACCTCTTCGCCTTCGAGCGCGGCAAGGAACTCGGCATCATCAACCACGTCTTCGACGCCGAGTCGGGCGAAGACTTCATGCGGCAGGTCTTGGACTACGCGCGGCAATTCACGCTGCCGCACAAGGCGGCCGGGGCGGTCGGCCGTATCAAGCGCGCCGTCCAGACCGGCGGCGAAATCCCCTTCGAGTCCGCCCTCGCGCTGGAGCGCGAACTCCAGCAGCAGCTCTTCCAGTCCGAGGACGCCCGCGAGGGCCTGAGCGCCTACGTCGAGAAGCGCCAACCGAATTTCAAAGGCAAGTAGTTTCGGGTTTCGGGTTTCGAGTTAAAAGCGATTCGTTTGTCTTAACCCGAAACCCGAAACCCGAAACCCGAAACTCGGAACTTGAGTATGTACGAAAACATCAGAGTCGAATTCGACGCCGGCGTCGTGACGGTGACGCTGGACCGGCCCGAGAAGCTGAACGCGTTCGCGGGCCACATGCGGCGCGACCTGGCCGTGGCGCTCGAACACGCGGGGAGCGACCGCGACGCGCGCGTCGTCGTCATCACGGGCGCGGGCCGCGCCTTCTGCACGGGCGCGGACGTGCGCTACATGGACGAGCTGATGGAGCGCGACGACGTGGACGAGTTCAGGCGGCTGCTCGGCGCGGGCCGCCGCGTCCTGACGGCCATCCGCCAGATGGCGAAGCCCGTCATCGCCTCGGTCAACGGCCCGGCCTACGGCGCGGGCTTCAACCTCGCGCTGGCCTGCGACCTGCGGCTCGCGGCCGAGTCGGCCACCTTCAGCCAGTCGTTCGTCAAAGTCGGCCTCCACCCGGACTGGGGCGGCACCTACTTCCTGCCCCGCGTCGTCCCGACCAACATCGCCTGCGAGATGTTCTTTTTGGGCGAAGCCTTCGACGCGCGGCGCGCCGAGCACTTCGGCATCGTCAACCGCGTCGTCGCCGACTCGGAACTGGCCGGCGAGACGCGCCGCCTCGCCGAGCGGCTGCGCGACGCGCCGCACGCCTCCATCGCCGCCGCCAAGCGCGCCGTCTATTTGAGCGAGGGCGAGACGCTCGAACGCATGATCCAGTACGAGACCGAGGCGCAGATTCAGTGCTTCCAGTCGCGCGAGGCCCGCGAGCGCGTCCGCGCGTTCTTAGAAAGACGCGAGCCGCGCGCCGCCAAACCGGCTTAGATGAGGCTCGAAGGTAAATCGGCTTTCGTGACCGGCGGCGGGCGCGGCATCGGCCGGGCCGTGGCGCTGGCGTTCGCGCGCGAGGGCGCGCGGGTGTTGGTGGC
>JALZHT010000073.1 GCA_030860645.1 Acidobacteriota bacterium | reverse complement strand
CACGACCGCCTCGAACGCGCAGGGCCAGGTCGTGTACTGGGACGACCGCGACGACTTCGTCGTCACCCCGGACGCCCCGGCAGACGCCCGCGACATCGCCGGCGTGACCCTCAACGCCGTCTCAAAGGGCAACTGCGGGTTCATCCAGATCATCGGCCGGGCCACCGTGAAATGCGCCTCCAGCGTCACCTCGACGACCATCGGCAACCCGGTCTTCGTCAAGGACGACGACAACGTCGTGGACGGCCTCGCCATCGGCACGGCCTGGACGGGCGGGCACGCCACCCGGTTCCTCGGCACGGCGCTCGAAGCGCTCGCCAACGACGGGCTGAAGCAGATCAGCCTGTGGCGCTTCCCGACCAACTTCAAGTAAAGGGGGCTAACGGATGTCGGTCTCCATCACGATCAGGAAGGCCCGGCAGTTGCCGGGCGTCAGGCTGGTCTTCGCCGACGTGGCGATGGACAACTCCTACGCCGCGGGCGGGGAGCCGATCTCGGCGGCCGAGTTGGGCCTCCCCGAGATCCTCGGGGCGCTCCACCTCGGCGGCGACTCGGACGCGGTGGGTTACCACGCCCACTTCGACACCGACAACAACAAGCTGATGGTGGCCCGCACGGCCGGGCACACCCCGGCCGGCTCCGTCGGGGGCAGCGCCACGGTGGTCGGCGGCGGGATCGGCGAGGCCATCGGCATCAACCCGGACTCCAACGCCGGCGCGCTGTCGAAGGCCGCGGCGACGAACCGCACGATACCCCTCGCGACGCTCCTCGGCGCGGCCCCGACCTTCACGGGGACGGCCGTCGCCGCGGCCGCGCTCGCCGAGGTGGCTAACGGCGTCGACCTCTCGGCGGTCACGTTCCGCATGATGTTCGTCGGCTGATGAGCGTCACCTTCGAGACACTCTGGGGCGAACTGGTCGCGCAGGTGCCGCACCTCGACCAGTTCGCCTCCAAGAAATTCGTCAACCGGGCGCGGGAGGACATCTACCGCGCGCGCGACTGGTCTTTCCTGAAGGCGAGGGGCGTCCTGGTCGCGCCGGCCGCCGTGGCGACGGGCGCCGTCTCGGTCACGCGCGGCTCCGACGCCTTCGCCTTCAACGGGGCGGCCGCGGCCGTCCTCGATGTCTTCGGCCTGAGCCCGGCCATCACCGACTGCCAGGTGAAGGTCTCGGGCGGCACGCCGTACCAGATCGCGAGCTACAACGCCGGCGGGGCGGGCACCTTCGACCGGCCGTACCAGGGGGAGACGGACTCGGCGGCCGCCTACCAGGTGCTCCGGTGCTACTTCAGGCCGCCCTCGTCTGACTTCGTCCGGTTCCTCTCGGTCGTCAACGCCGAGGACGAGGAGCCGATCCAGCTCGGGTGGACGCAGGAGGAGCTAGACCGCCACGACCCCGACCGCTCGGACGCGGGGAGCAGCCCGCAGCTCTTGGCCTCCTACGTGGCGGACACGGGCGCGGGGCGGAACTCGGGGCCGATGTTCGAACTCTACCCGCACCCGACCTCGCGCGTGGTGCTCCTGTGCCAGTACCGGAAGAGGGGCGCGGATTTTACGTCGAACTCGGAGACGCTGCCCGACGTGATCTCGGCCGACCTCGTGCTCTCGCGGGCCAAGTACAGAGCATACGAATGGGCGGAAGGGGCCAAAGGCAAATTCCCCAGCCTGAAGGGGACGAACTGGCTGGCGCTGATGGCGGCGGCGAAGGCCGACTACAAGGAAGACCTGAAGAAGTGCGTCCGGGCCGACCGGGAGACGCACCAGGATCGCTTCGTGACCCCGCAGAGGGGCGACCTCTGGCGCGGGGCCGAGTGGTATCAGCGGCACGAGCTGCCGCGCTGAGGGAGGTTTCCATGAGCAGAGGACACATGCACGAGTCGGGGCTTTTGAGCTGCGCCGACGACATCCCGGCCCTGCCGGGCTCGGGCGTCGGGGCCAGTTCCACTTTCACGGGCCGCGACGACATCCCCGGCGGAGGGTCGGCCGAACTCTACGGGGCCTCGGGGCCGGACGCCTTCGCGGGGCAGATGTCGGGCGAGGGCGACGCGGGCGTCACGCTGACGATCACCGTGAGCGTGGACGAGGGCTCGGCCCCGACGCAGGGCGCGGGCGAGACGAACTCCTTCAACAAGTGAGGGCGGGATGCCGACCATCAACCTTGCCGCCTCCGGCACCGTCTACGACCTCTACGACGAGTTGGTGAGCCAGCACTCGTACAGGGCGGGGAAGTCGTGCGCCGAGCTGACGCTCCAGGCCGACGGCGCGAACGGCGCGAGCGTCGTGGCCGTCGGGTCGGGCCAGTTCGGCGCGGCCGTCTCGGCGACGAACCGCGACCTCGACCTCGCGGGGGGCGAGGCGAAGACGTGGCGCTCGGGCGGCGGGGGCGACTCCGTCAACCTCGCGGGCCGCAAGCTCGTGCCGGCGGCCAACAACCTCAAGGTGAATGTTGACATCGTCCACTACTAATGCCGTACTCGCACACGACGCTCGCCCAACTCAGCACGCAGTTGGCGAACCGTCTGGGGGACTCCGGCGGGGTCTTCTGGACTCCGGCCGAGCGGGCGCGGCTCGTCCGCGAGGCGCTTAGGAGCTGGAACCTCGCCGCCCTCTACTTCCGCGACCGCGGCACCTTCTCGACCGCAGCCGGCACCGCCTTCTACGACCTCGGGACGCACCTCGACAACGGCGGCTCTAAAATCCTGGAGCGCACGCTCACGGACGCCGACCTCTTCGCCGACATCAAGTACCACCTCGTCGAGCCGTCGCCCGCGGACGTGACGACATTCTCCGACCAGTTCACCCAGGACGACATCACGCAGGCCCTCCAGCGCCGCCGCAACCAGTTCTTACTTGAGACCTCGCAGATTCACACCGCCGCGGAGACGGGCGTCGTTCAGGCGAGCACGCCGCGCGTCTCGCTCTCGGATTCGGTTCTGGACGTGAAGCGAGCCGCGTGGAAGACGCCGACCTACGTCGACCAGAACGGCTCCACCGTCCCCGACCAGTACGCGAACCTCCAACTGACGGACGAGCACCGCTTGAACGCGCAGTTCCCCGGCTGGGCGCTCACGCCGGGGACGCCCTCGGCCTACACGACCGTGTTGCAGCCGAACCTCCAACTGCAACTCGTCCCCGTCCCGCAGGACAGCGGGCGCCTCCACCTCATCACGGCGGACGCCGGGGCGGCCCTGAACCCCGCGACGGGCGTCGCTTTGGGCGTGGCGCAGGACTCGGCCCCGGTCGTGAAGTGGGGGGCGCTGGCCGACCTGCTCTCGAAGGACGGGCCGGCGCGGGACGCGCGCAGGGCCGAGTACTGCGAGGGGCGCTGGAAGGAGGGCGTCGAACTCTCGAAGGTGATGGTCTCGGCCGCGCACGCGGAGTTGAACGGCAGGCCGGCGCACGTCTCGTCGCTCTTCGATTTGGACGCGCACGTGCCGGGCTGGCAGCACTCGTCGGGCGCGCCGGAGGCGGTCGCGCTCTCGGGGCAGAACCTGCTCGCGCTCTACAGCGTGCCCGACGGCGTCTACTCGGTGACGCTCGACGTGGTGCGCAACGCGGTCGTGCCGAGCGAGGACGGTAACTATGTGCAAATCGGCCGGGAGTTCTTGGACGTGCTGCTCGACTACGCGGTTCACCTGGCGATGTTCAAGTGCGGGGGGCAGGCGTTCGCCGACACGATGCCGCTCTACGAGCGGTTCATGAAGGCGGCCGCCGCCTTTAACTCGAAGCTGGCGGAGCGGGCGGAGTCGTTCGAGGTGCTGAGGGACAAGTCGCAGAGGGGGGAGAGGCAGAGGTTCGCGGCGTGATGTCAGCGGATGGCGACGATGTTGAGGTCGGAGTCGATGAGGCTTTCACTTCACCGTTCTCGAAACCGAAGCCGGAGAGGTTGAGCCATTCGGGGAGGGGCGGCGGGAACGAGTGAGACGTGCTCATGCGTGAATCATAGCAGATGGCTTACAAAGCTCTTAAAAGAAAATTCTTACTCCGGGGGCTTGATCTGTCTCGCCCCGTGGACGCCCTTGAGCAGGGATATTTCCCAATCCTCAAGAATGTCCGCTCCCGTACCGATGGCGTCATCGAGCCGCGCCCCGGCTTCTCGGCCGTCAACTCTGTCGCCGTGGCGGCCGCCATCCACTCCGTCCGCCGCCTCAACGACGACGTAGGCCCCACGCTCTCGACGCCCCTGCAAGCCTACGCCCGCATCCTCGGGGCCGGGACGAAGCTCTACTCCGACAACTCCGCGCACAACGCCTTCTCGGAGATAGACACCGGCTACTCGGGCGACCCGCTCTCGATGATCCCGCACCGGCCCGAGCAGTCGCCCCAGCCGTGGATGTACGTCTACGACTCGGCGCGGCAAAGAAAAGTAAGGGTAGACGGCACAGACCACGCCATCGGCATCCAGACGCCCACCACGCCGCCCTCGGTGGCGCTCGCCGGCCCGGCGTTTAAGACTATAGACGACTTCACGGGCGGCGACGCCGTGACGGCCCCGACCGGGTGGAGCGCAGGCGGGGCGGCCGCGGGCGCGCTCACGAACCCCGACCGGCTCGCGGCCGTCGGCATCGCCCACATCCTCTACGACTCCGGCACTACGGGGTGGGCGCTCGTCTCCCCGGATTCGATGGCCGACATCATCGCCGGGATGCTGGTGACGATGTCGGCGAACACGGAGACCGTCCCCGTAAAGTCTGTCCACAAGGCCGTCACCTCGACGACCATAGACACGATTTCCTACGACTCGGGGGCGAATGGACTCTGCACGATCAAGCTCGCGGCCCCGACGGCCGAACTCGCCCTCAACTCCATGCTGCGGAACTCGACCCGCTCGGAGAACGTGCGCGTGCTGTCAGTGACCTACGGGCCGGACGGCGTGCCGTCCTTCAGGTGCTCCACGTCGGCCACCTTCGCCGCGGGCGACACCATCGCGGGCCTCGACGCCTTCCGCGCCCACTTCTCGAACAACCACACGGACGCCGAGACGCTCTCGACCAAAACCCTGCAACTGATCATCTCCGGCTCGGGCGTCACCTACGCCGAGCGGACGACCTCCGTAGACCTCTCCTCGGTCTCCTCGCGCCCGGTGCTCCCCGACGACGAGGTCGTCATCCAGTTGCAGGTCTCAGACCCCTCGAAGGTCACGTCGCTGCAAATCCAACTCGACGTAGACCGCTCGGCGAACGACTTCACCAAGAACTACTACTTCGCGGAGTTCCGGGCGTCCGACCTGACGCCCGCGGTCTTGCAGACCTCGACGCTTTTGACGGCGCAGCAGCGGGCGGCGCAGCGCCGGGCGGTCGAGATCGCGGCGCGCCAGGGCCGGCGCTCCTACGAGGACATCGGGGGCGGGCTGCCCGTCTTCGACCCCCCTGACATCGTCCCCGAGGACGAGCCGGAGGCGGGGCAGACCGCGACCGGCGCGAGCCAGTGGTCGACGCTCCGCGTCAAGGTCAAAGACTTCGAGCGGGCCGGCTCCGACTCGTCGCGCGGGTGGAAGGATGTCGTCAGAGTCCGCATCTCCGCCAACGTCACGGCGGGCGTCACGCTCAAGGCCGACTCGTGGCACGTCACCGGCACGCGCGGGCTCGACTCCTCCGGGGGAGTCCCCTACCTCTGGCGCTACCGCTACCGCGCGAAGGAGACGGGCGCGCCCTCCCCGTGGTCGCCGCCAGTGCGCGAGGGCTTCGACGCGCGCCGCGACGGGGCCGTGCTCACGCCCGCCTACTCCGCGGACGCGCAGGCCGACAAGATCGACTGGATACGCTACGGCGGTTCCTTGACCGCCTGGCACTACGTCGGCACCTCGGCCAACTCGGGCACCTTCGCGGACGACCTGCCCGACGACGCGGTCGTCCGGCTCCCGCTCGTCACCGAGGACACCCGGGCCGACGGCCGGGAGACGCTGACCGGCTTCGACTCCTTCGTCCCGTGGCCCGTGGTGGACTCGCCGAAGTCCGGCACCTGCAACGTGAAGGGCACGGAGGTAGCTTGGGCCTCCGGCGACAGCTTCAGCACCGCCTGGGTGCGCGGCACGCAGATCATCATCAACGGCGTCCCGCACAACCTCTACGCGAACCCGGCCTCGACGACCAAACTCAGCCTCGAAAAATCCGCCGGCAGCCAGACGGGCGTCTCCTTCTTCCTCCCCGACCCGATTAAAGAGGGCCAGCCGCTTTCGGCGGTCTTCGGCCCCTACGGCAACGGCTTCTCGGGCAGCTTCTTCTTCGGCGTGCGCGAGGGAACGCTCTACTGGGCGAACGGCAACAACCCCGACAGTTGTCACAAGTCGAACCAGCTCGAAATCACCGGCGGCTCCGAGACGCTGATGAACGGCGGGGTGTACGACGGCATCCCGTACGTGCTCTCCGACCGGAGGATGTACCAACTCGGCCGCGCCGGCGACGGCTTCGCCGCCTCGGAGGTGGCGAACTCCAAAGGGCTCTTCGCGCGGTGGGCCGTCTGCTTCGGGCCGATGATCTGGTTCCTCGGGGACGACGGCAGGGTCTACGAGTCGCAGGGCGGACAGCCCCGCGAAATCTCGGGCGCGCTGGGGCCGCTGCTGCCGCACGACGGGCAGGCCGGCGTCGCGGTCAACGGCATCGCCCCGCCCGACCTCGCGCAAACTTCGAAACTCCGGTTCGCCTACGCGGACGGCTCGCTCTTCTTCGACTTCCAGGACACCTCCGGGAGCCTCCGCACGCTCGAATACGTCGTCGGGGCGATCACCGACCAGGGCGCGACCGAGGGCGCGTGGCTCTACCACGACTACACGCCCGACGCGCTCACGCACTACGACGAGGAGGGCCGGGGCGTCAACTCGGTTCTGGTGGGAGGCTCCGACGGCAAGCTCTACCAGGTGGGCGGCTCGTCCGACGCCGGCACGGCCGTCGCGTGCCAGGTGCGGACGCCCTCGCTCGACGCGGGCGACCCGCGCGCGCGCAAGACCTGGGGCGACGCGCTCCTCGACTTCGACGCGGCCTCGCAGACGTTCACCGTCCAGCCGGGCTTCGACGGCCACGCGACGACGCTCCCCGCCTCGTCGCCGACGAACGCCGCGCGCGGGCAGAGCGTGATAGACCACAACGCCGGCGAGGGGCAGCTCGCGCGCAGCGCCTCGCTCGACATCACCTGGTCTTCGGCGGCCGCCCCGAAGCTCTACGGGTGGGAGCACTCCTACCTCGCCGAGCCGGAGGACACATTCAAGCGCGCGACCGAATACGGCGACGCGGGCCACCCGGGCGACAAGAGGGTGGTGGCCGTCACCATCAGGGCGAACACGGGCGGCGCGGCGCGCACCGTGCAGGTGCAGTACGACGGGGGCACCGTCGCGCAGACGCTCACCGTGAGCCACAACGGCGAACGCTCGTCCACCTTCGAGCTGACGCCCTTCAACGCGAAGCTGCTGCGGCTCCTGCCGACCGACTCTAACTCGTGGAGCCTGGAGGAGCCGGTCTGGCACTTCGAGAAACTGCCGGAACACGCGGCCATCGCGCCCGACTTCGACCCGCTCGGCACGCTCGACCGCAAGCGCGTGTACGGGGTCACTGTTGAGGCCGACACGGGGGGCGTCGCCGTCAACTTCCAGGTTCAGAAGGACGGCGACCCGACGCCGCTCCAGACGGTCTCGGTAAACCACTCCGGCCGGCGGCCCGCCACGCACGAGCTGACGCCTTTCCTGTGCCACACGGTCAGGCTCGTCCCGCAGGCGGACGTGCGGGTGTACGGCGAGCCGAGGTGGCACTTCGAACCCTACCCCGAGGCGGCCGCCTTCCTCCTGGAGTACTCGAACCTCGGCACGCTCGGGGACAAGTTCGTGCGGGCCGTGAAGGTCGAGGCCGACACGGGCGGCCTCCCCGTCACGGTGGCGGTGCAGGCCGACGGGGTGACGGTCACGAGCCTGTCGGTCAACCACAACGGGAAACTGACGAGGACCTACCCGCTGACGCCCTTCGCCGCGCGCGAGGTGCGGCTGAACCCGATGAGCGACCTCATGATCTTCGGGGGCGAGTGGGTCTTCGACCCGTACCCGGCGCTGGCGCAGGTGACGACGCCGTGGACGGACGCGGGCAGGGAGGGGCCGAAACTGCTGCAAGGGATTCGCCTGAAGGCCGACACCGGGAACGCGGAGGTCAACATTCAGGTGCAGTACGACGGCGGGACGGTGGGGGCGACCGTGTCGGCGGCGCACAACGGGCAGGTGACGAAGGACTACGGGTTTACGCCGTTCGTCGGGAGCACCTTCCGGCTGGTGCCGCAGGGCGACATCAGGATTTGGGAGGACTTGATCGAGTGGGTGTGGGAGCCGGCCCCGGCGCTCGTCACCGTCTGGGAGGTTCCCGAATCGAGCTTCGGCTTTAAGAGCTTCTTCCACCGGCGCGACTCGCAGGTGGCGCACGTCTCGACGGCCGATGTGGTGCTCAAGGTCTACCGCGACGGGGCATCGTCGCCGTCGGAGACCTACACGCTTCCCCACGGCTCGGGCGTCTACAAGCGCTCCTACTTCCCGTTCCAGGCGGCGAAGTCGAAGTCGGTCAAGTTGCGCTTCGAGTCGGCGGCGGGCTTCCGCCTGTTCCTGCAAGACTCCTGGATGACCGCCGCCGGGTGGGGCGAGGACTACGCGGTCGTCCGCGCCTTCGGCGACATGAACTTCACGAAAGGGGCCGTGATCTGAACGACCGCACCCTCAAGGGCTTAGTCCCGGACGCCGTCGAGCGCACCCTGCGCGAGATGCTCGGGGAGATTCGCGCGCTCCGCGTGGAGCTCGACGAGGCGAAGCGCGGCATCGGGCAGGCGCGCGTCGAGCAGGAGCGCGTCAGCGGGCTGCTCGACACCTTCGCCCCGCCGCCGGTCGCCGGCACGAACGACCCGCTGCTCGACCAGTTGAGCACGCAGTCGGGGACGGTGACGAGCGTGAATGTGGATGGCGGCGCGACCGGCTTCGCGTTCTCGGGCGGCCCCGTCACGCAGTCCGGCACGATCATGATGTCGGTGTCGAACGCCGCGACCGCCCGCTCGGCGCTCGGCATAGACGACATCGCCACGAAGAAGTCGAACCTCGCGGCCTCGGCCGCGCCCGCGAACGAAGACTCGGGGGACGGCTACGCGGTCGGCTCGGTCTGGATCGACACGACGGCGGACGACGCCTACGTCTGCCTCGACGCGAGCGTCGGGGCGGCGGTGTGGAAGAAGACGACGCCCTGAGAAAATCGCCGTTGAAGCGGCCCGGTTGTTTTAAGGACAATCCTCTCATGGAGGTGCGGATTCTGCCCGAAACGGAGTGGCACCGGCTGGCCGACGCTTACGCGGCCCGCGGCGCGCCCCTGCCGAAGCCCGGCGAGGCGACCGTCGTCGCCGTCGAGCGCGAGGGCCGCATCCTCGGCCACGTCGCCCTCCACAAAATTCTGATGGTCGGGCTGATGGAGGTGGACGAAAGCTACAGGGGCGGCGGCATCGGGGGGCTGCTCGCGCTGGCCGTCGACGGCCTCTTCGACCCCGGCGAGTCGCTCTTTACCTTGACGACGGGGCCGGAGTCGGCGGCCATCGCCGCGGCGCGCGGGATGGTTCAGGTGCCCGGCACCCTCTGGCGAAAGGACTACTGAAGGTGCCCGTACTATTCGGCGGCCGGACGGGCCGCGAGAAGCGCCAGGACCGCGAGTTCGAGCAGGTGTTCAGGCCCCTCGTCGGCCAGCAGGCGGACGCCTCCCGGTACGCGATGGGCGAGGCCAAGACT
>JALZHT010000663.1 GCA_030860645.1 Acidobacteriota bacterium | reverse complement strand
GCGGATGAACGTGCCGTCGGCGCTGTAGAGGTCGATGCGGAAGTCGGTGTCGCTCTCGCTCGTGCCGTAGACGGCGAGCACGCGCTGCCCGAGCGGGTCAACCACGGTGCGCAGCAGCGCCTCGGTGTTGCCGCGCCGCGTCTCGAAGTCGGTGCGGATGGCGGCCAAAGGCTCCTCGGCCTCGTCGCTTCTCAGGCGCTCGGGCAGACTCTCCTCGGCCACGTCCGGCTCGAAGCGGAACGCGAGACGCTCGGCCGGCACGTCGCGCAGGGAGCGCGGCTCGACCGACAGCAGGCCGCCGCCCGCCCCGCCGCGACAGCCCGCGACGAGCAGCAGACAGGCGAGGGCCGCCGCCCAAGATAGACAGTTTCGAGTTTCGAGTTTCGGGTTTCGAGTTAAAGTCAGCTTCCTAACTCGTAACTTGAAACCCGGGACGCGAAACTTTTTTTGCCGCACACGTCCGCGCATTCGTCCCCTATACATCACGCCCGCTTGGTTTTGACGGCCGAATTTTAAGGGACGATGATAGGGAGACGCGCGCGGCGGTGTCAACGCGCGGCGGCGGCCCGGCCGTGCATCCCAAACGGCGGAGAAATAGTCTAAACTTCTCCCACCAAATCAGACGAGCGAGGATTGAAGAATGGAATTGAGAAGAATGTGGGGCGCGGCCCTCGCCGCGCTCCTCCTGATTACGTCCCTCGGCGCGCCGGCGCTGGCCGACGAGGGCATGTGGACTTTCAACAACCTGCCGCGCGCCGAGATCAAGCGCCGCTACGGCTTCGACGTGACGGACGACTGGGTCCGCCGGGTGCAGTCGGCGACCGTCCGCTTCCCCAACGGGACAGGCTCCTTCGTCTCGCCCGAGGGCCTCGTCCTCACCAACTACCACATCATCGAGGAGAGCGTCGGCGAGCTGAGCACGGCCGCGAAGGACTACGCCAAGGAGGGCTTCGTCGCGCGCACCCGCGCCGAGGAGCTGCGGATGCCGAACGTCGAGCTGAACATGCTCGTCGGGATCGAGGACGTGACGGCGCGCGTGGGCGGCGCGGTCAAGGCGGGGATGACGCCGGCCGAGGCCGCCGAGGCCCGCCAGGCCGAGATCACGCGCATCGAGGCCGAGTCCACGAAATCCACGGGCCTGCGCTCCGACGTGGTCACGCTCTACCAGGGCGGCCTCTACAACCTTTACCGCTACAAGAAGTACACGGACGTGCGGCTCGTCTTCGCGCCGGAGTTCCAGACGGCCTTCTTCGGCGGCGACCCCGACAACTTCAACTTCCCGCGCTACAACCTCGACATGGCGCTCGTCCGCGTCTACGAGGACGGCAAGCCCGTCCGCCCCGAGAGCTTCTTCAGGTGGTCGAAGTCGGGCGCGAAAGAAGGCGACCTCGTCTTCGTCTCGGGCAGCCCCGGCACGACGCAGCGCCTCAACACCGTCGCCCACCTTGAGTTCCTGCGCGACGCCGGCATCCCGTACCTGCTGCGCTCGCTCGAAAGCCAGCGCGACGTGCTCCGCGCCTACATGGCCGGCGGCGACGAGCAGCGCCGGCGCGGCCAGAACGAGCTGAACTACGCCGAGAACTTCACGAAGGTCTTCCGCGGGCAGTTGGAGGGCCTCAGGGACAAGTCGCTGCTTGAGCGCAAGCGCAAGGACGAGGAGGCGCTGCAACGCTTCGTCATGGCCGACGCGCGGCGGCGGAAGGAGTACGGCGACGCGTGGGAGGCGGTCGCCAAAGCGCGCCGCGGCCTCGCCGCCTACGAGCGCGAGCGGCGCTTCCTCGGCGGGCTGACGCTCGCGGACAACGGCGCGGCCTTCAACTCGATCCTCTTCCGCCACGCGCGCACGCTCGTCCGCCTCGCCGACGAGGGCGCGAAGCCGGACGCCGAGCGCCTGCCCGAATACACGGACGCGCGCCGCGCCTCGCTCGAAGGCGCGCTCTACTCGCCCGCCCCCGTCTACGAAGATTTCGAGCGGGCGAAGCTGGCCGGCTCGCTCGCGCTCATGCGCGAGGTCTACGGGGCCGACCACCAGCTCACGCGCAAAATCCTCGCGGGCAAGACGCCCGAGGCGCGCGCCGCCGAGCTGATCGCGGGGACGAAGCTGAAGGACGTGGAGTACCGCAGGCAACTGGCCGCGGGCGGGAAGAAGGCGATTGAAGAATCAACCGACCCGATGATCCAGATCGCGCGCGCCGTGGACGCCGAGGCGCGCGAGGTGCGCCGCCGCTACGAGACGGAGGTCTTGGGCGTCGAGCGCACGGCCTACGCCAAGATCGCGCGGGCGCTCTTCGAGAAGGAGGGGACGGGCCTCTACCCGGACGCGACCTTCACGCCGCGCCTCTCCTACGGCGCGGTCAAGGGCTACACGGAGAACGGTAAGCGCGTCCAGCCCTTCACGGACTTCGCGGGCCTCTACGAGCGCGCGGCGAAGAATAACTTTAAGTTCCCGTACACGCTCGCGCCGCGGTGGGTGGAGAAGAAGTCGGCGCTGGATTTGAAGGTGCCCTTCAACTTCGTGACGACCAACGACATCGTCGGCGGCAACTCCGGCTCGCCGGCCTTCACGCGCGACCTCGAACTGGTCGGCCTCGTCTTCGACGGCAACATCCAGTCGCTCGTCGGCAACTTCTACTACGACGAGTCGGTCAACCGCGCCATCTCGGTCGACTCGCGCGGCATGCTCGAAGTGCTGCGCAAAATCTACGACGCCGGCGCGCTCGCCGACGAACTGACGAAGTCATAGTTTCGAGTTCCGAGTTCCGAGTTAAAAACAAATCAACCGCAGAGGCGCAAGGGCACAGTTCTTTTTTAGGGCGGATTACTGTTGAGTGTAGGGTCAGGTAAGGTTCACACAGAGGCCACGGAGGGGGCACAGAGTTCACGGAGAAATCAATTTGTCTTCTCTGTGCCCTCTGTGCCCCCTCCGTGTGCTC
>JALZHT010000662.1 GCA_030860645.1 Acidobacteriota bacterium | reverse complement strand
GGGGTGGTTGGCCGCCCGCCGAGAAGCCCCGAAAGCTGCCGCTTTAACGCCGCGCCCAACGAACGGCCGCGCCGGCTGAGCACCCCGCGGAGTGCCGACAGTGGCCGCCCCCAGCCCCAGACGTTAAACTCCCATGCCGGGTACGCGCTTCTGGTTCCCCCCACACGCTCGACGTACCGCTTCAGCGACAGCGTGTCCAACAATTTCTGACGCCGCTCCGGGGCGACGAGGAAGTGGTCTATGACTTTCTGCCGCTCGTGCTGGGGGAGGACTCCGAAGACGAAATCATCCGTCAGCTCCTCCTCGACCAGAAGCAACTCATCGAGATACTTCCGCCCGGTCAGCAGCCGCAGCTCAACCTCCTCCTGCTCCGTTTCGCCTAACTCGCCGAGCAGGTATTTTTTGACCACCTCTTCTCTTTCGAGGATTTGATCCATCTCCTAATCAACGCTCAGGCGTTATCTCCCCCCTGACTCAAGCACTCCTGGATACACCTCTCTAAAGAGACGCGAATCTTATGCACACGTATTCTTAAGGCATTGACCGGGATTCCCAACTCCTCGGCCAGGCGTTTCCGGGCCTCAATTTTAGCTCGTTTTTCCTCGGAGAAATATCTGAGAACCAAGTCGCGCTGCTCCTCCGACAGGCGGCGCATACACAAGTCGAGACATGAGTAACGGTGCTCCATCTCGCTTGGCTCTGCCGCCGGCGGCAGGCCCGGCGGCGCATCGTGCCACGGGGCCTGCCGCCGCCGCAAGTATTCCATGTAAATGGCTTTCGCGGTCGCGTAGAAATAGGGCGCGGGGTCGCCCGCGTAGTCCTTACTGATTTCAGCGGCCCTCATGGAAACTCTATTTATCGTTTCGTCGGCGAGGTCTTCCGCATCTGTGCAGCCGCGCGCGGTGAAGATTTTGATGAGCCCGTCACGAATCTCTTCATACTTGGCGCCCGCGCGAGCGCGGTTCTGGTCGAGCCAGCCCAAGAGCGACTCAAACTGGGCTTGAGTGATAACCCGTCTGGATGCTTTATTCTCTGCGTCGCTCACGATAAACCGATCGGTGAAGCTCTGGGCCTACGGCGGCGCTATCATACTAGATGGGAGAACCGCTTTGTCCAGTTTTCCCGCCCGGGGCCGTTGGCTTCCCGACGTGCGCCGGCCGCCCGCGCGGGCTGGCGCCGGGCCTCAGCGCGCCTTCCGTTTCTCTTGTTGACCCCGCGCTCCCCGTCAGAACCCCGAAGCCCGCAACTTGAATCAGTCTTCGACGAGCGAGGCGCTGAAGAGCTTCTGGCCGGCCCGCGCGGTGTGGAAGCCGAAGGCGAGGAGGGCGAGTGAGACGGCGAGCGTGAGGACGGTGCCGCCCGCGTACCACGCCGAGAGGTCGGGGGTGATGATGAAGAAGTTGAAGGCGAGGCCGTAGAACTGCGTGAAGACGAAGGCCAGCAGCCCGAAGCGGAGCAGGATGAGGATGTAGGCGACGCCTGCCAGCCACGCCAGCGGCGCGTCGAGCAGCGGGTAGTCGGACGCCTGGAGCGCGAGCAGCGGGAAGAAGAGCGAGAGCACGGCGGCCGCCGCCCACCTCCGGCGCAGGATGATCGTGAACAGGAGCAGCAGGAACAGGAGCGCCGACGGGACGATCAGCGAGTTGAGCGCCTGCGCGAAGAACATGTTGGCGAGTTGGTGCGGGCCGAGCAGCCCGGCCGGGTTGACGACGAGCCGCGGCATCGGCGGCGGCCACCCGAGCCAGGCCGGCAGCAGCGTCGGCAGGTATTCGATCAGCGTCATGCCGAAGCCGAAGGCCGCGCCGAGCAGCAGGTCGCGCCCGACGAGCGGGTCGCGGTAGTCGCCCGCCAGTAGCCGGTTCCACGAAATAATCATCCCCGGCCAGCGCCGCCGCACGAACGGTTCGAGCGCGACGTAGACGAGCCAGATCAGCCCGGCGATTAAAAGCGAGAAGGCGAGCATCTGCATGAAGAGCGCGAACTCTTCGAGCGTCGGGACGTGGTGCGCGCCGAAGACGCCGATGAGGAAGGCCAGCGCGAAGGCGAAGGCGGCGAGGCGGAACGCGCCCCGGCGGTCGCCGCGCCCGAGCCGGAGGTTGTGCCGCGCCAGCAGCACCGCCCCGACGAGCATCACGACGAAGAGGGCGCAGATCGTCGCCTGCACGACGGTCGCCCCGGCCGGCCCCTGGAACTGCTGCTGCCGCGCCGGGCGCGTCCACGGGTACACCACCTCGAAGTAGACGGGGCGGCCGCGGAAGCCGGCCGCCTCGACGCGCACGGGGATGTCCGGCTGATCCGCGTAAGCGCCCTCCCACGCCGCCTGCTCGTCGGAGGCTTGCGGCGGCGACCAGCGCGGTTCAACCCGCCTGAACTTCGCCAGGTCCAGCCCCGCCTCCGCGAAGAGCGCGGCCCAGTCGAAAGGTCGCGCGGGGCCGCCCGCCCGCTCGATGATCTGCGGCGGGACGCCGTGGAAGGCGGTGACGCGGCCCAGCGTGTCGAGCCGCACCCCGGCCATGCCCGAGACGGTGTGCGGCGGGTCGTTGTAGCCGACCACGTCGAGGCTGAACGGCACGAGGTAGCGCGGGCTGCGCCTGTACCAGAAGCCGAGCGCGACGGGCTGCCCCCTCTTCAAACGCTCCCAGCGACCGAGCGTCCGGTCGTTGCGCGCGACGTGAAGCAGGTACTCGCCGTCCATGTAAAAGCCCGCCGTCTCGTCCAGGCCCTCCTCGTACCCCAACTTCTTCGCCACCTCGCGCGCCCGCTCGCGCAGGCCCTGCGCCGACTTCTCCAGCGGCACGTACCCGTGCAGGAAGACGCGCCCGGCGAAGACGACCGACAGCGCGAGCGCCGCGAGCGCCGCGGCCAGCTCGTCGAGCAGCACGCTGCTCTCGGCGTTGCGCATCTCCGGGCGGTCGTGGAAGAGCCAGGCGACGGC
>JALZHT010000072.1 GCA_030860645.1 Acidobacteriota bacterium | reverse complement strand
CTGCCCGCCTCCACACGCCAGTAAATTTGTTTTCGCTTAGGCCGCGGGCTTGCCCTTCGCGGCGCGGCGCGGCCGCTTCTTGATGGCGTCGGCGGGCGGCCCCGTTTTTTTGGCGGGCGGGAGCCGGCGGCCGGCGGCGTCGGTGATGACGCTCAGCCCGCTCAGTCTCTCATCCATCAGCCTACGCTCAAGCTCCAGAGCCTCCGCGTAGGTGAGGCCCAGGGCCTCGCACCCGCGCTCGCTCATCACCGCCCAGCGCCCTTCGTTAAGTTCGCCCATCAGCGCGCTTTCAAAAAGTTGGGTTCGGCACGTCTCGCGGGGGCAGTGTAGCCGAAGGCGGTAGACAGTAGCCAGTAGGAGGACGAGGCGGAAGCCCGGCCGTCAGGGAGGGCGAAGGAGGGAACGATGAACTGAAAGCAAGTCCTCTTCAGTTCATCGTCCCGCGTTCCGACTCCCGCGCTTCTCCCGCCCCCCTGACGGCCGGGCTTCCACTTTTTTTCTACTGGCTACTGTCTACTTGCGGCCGCGGTTTCGTGGCGTTAACCTCTCCGCAAGAGAGACCCCAGACTTTCGCCCCTTGATCGCCGGGCGTTTTCCAGGCCACACCCGAGAGAGACTCGAAGGATGAGAAAATATCTGCTGCTCCTGACGCTCGTCGCGGCCGGCGCGTGCTACACGCCGCAGCCCGCCCCGAACACCAACACCGCCGCGCCGACGGGCGGCGGCGACGCGGCCTTCAAGACGCTGCACGACCGCTACGTCGTCGAGTTCCTGCGCCGCAACCCCACGGTCAACACCTACCTCGGCGGCGCCGGCCTTGACCCCTCGCTGCGCGAGGCCGACGGGCGGCTCCGCGACCACTCGCCGGCGGCGCTGGCCGAGGAAGACCGCTGGCTCGCCGACACGCAGAAGGCGCTCGAAGCCACGGACGCGCAGGCGCTCTCGCCCGCGCGCCGCATTGACCGCGAGGTCGCGCTCGCGCAAATCCGCTTCCTCCTCCACCAGCACCAGCAGCGCCGCTACCAGGAGCGCGCCGTCGACACCTACGTCAGCGAGCCGTTCCGCGCCATCGACTGGCAGCTCCAGGGCATGACCGAGACCGGCCCGAAGTCTTACGGCACTTTCGAAGAGTGGACGCTCGTCGCCCGGCGCGTCGCCGACATCCCGCGCTTCCTCGCGGCCGCGCAGCAGCAGCTCGAAGCCGGCGCGCGCTCGGGCAACGCGGCCGACCACCGGATGCTGCGCCGCGACGGCATCAACACCTCCGAGGCCAACGCCAAGTATTTCGAGGAGGAGCTGCCGAAGCTCGCCGAGGAGCGCATCGCGCTCGGCGAGGCGAGCGGCCAACTGCTCTCGCAGGTGCGCGACGCGTCGAAGCAGGCGGCCGACGCCTACCGGCGCTTCGGCGAATTCGTGAAGCTGACCTTCTTCGACTTCGCGCCGGGGCGCGACCCGCAGCCGAAGCCGCAGTTCGCCGCCGACCGCTACGCGCTGGGCGAGGCCGAGTACGACTGGGCCGTCAAGAATAACCTGCGCCTGACGACGACCGCGGCCGAGCTTTACGGCGGCGCGATGGAGATCGTCGAGGGCACGCGCCGCGAGATGATGGAGCTGGCGCGCCAGATCGGGCAGAAGCGCGGGCTGCAACTGCCCGGCGACGGGGCCGCGGCCGTGCGCGCCGTCTTCGACGAGCTGTCGAAGGACTACCCGAAGACGGACGACGAGATGGTCGCCTGGTATCGCGACACCTGCTTCCGCGTCGTCGGGTACGGGCGCAAGACCGGCGTCTTCGACGTGCCGGCCGACTACAAGCTCGACGTGACGATCACGCCGCCGCCGCTTCTGGCCTCCATTGACGGCGCGGCCTACTACCCCGCGCCGCCCTTCAAGACGAGCGGCGTCGGGCGCTTCTACGTCTCGCCGACGGGCAACGACGAGGCGGCGCTCAAAGACAACAACCGCGCGGCGCTCGCCGACCTCGCCATCCACGAGGGCTTCCCGGGGCACGACTGGCACTTCAAGGTGATGACGCAGTACAAGGCGGACATCGCGCCCGTGCGGTGGCTGACGCCCGGCGCGGTCGAAGACTCCTCCTCGATGTGGCAGGACTCGATGGCCTCCGAGGGCTGGGCGCTTTATTCCGAGGCGCTGATGGCCGAGCCTGCGCAGGGCGCGCCCGAGGGCTTCTACACGCCGGAGGAGAGGCTCTACCAACTGCGCGGTAAGCTCTACCGCGACCTCCGCGTCCGCATCGACACCGGCATCCACACCAACCGGATGAGCTACGACGAGGCGGTCGATCTCTTCTCCGAGGTCGTTGACTTCCTCCCCGGCCGTTGCTCCGAACCGGGCCGCTCCGACGCCAAGCGCGCGAGCTGCGAGTCTTCGGAGCGCGCCATCTTCCGCTACTCGAAGTGGCCGACGCAGGCCATCACCTACCGCCTCGGCAAGGATCAAATCTACGCCCTGCGCGCCGACGCCGCGCGCCAGTTGGGTGACCGCTTCTCGCCCAAAGCCTTCCACCTCCTCTTCATGAAGCAGGGCACGATCCCGGTCGGCTACTTCCGCGAGGAGCTGCTGCGGGAATTGCAGAAGAGGTGAGGCCGCGGGCGGGCGCGTCGTTAAGCTCCGGGCTTGAGGCGAATGAAACTGATCTTCCTTCACGGGCCGCCGGGCGTCGGGAAGCTGACCGTCGCCCGCGAGCTGGCCGCGCTCACGGGCTACCGGCTGTTCCACAACCACCTCGCCGTAGACCTGGTGAGCGCCGTCTTCGACTTCGGCACGGAGCCTTTCGTCCTCCTGCGCGAGCGCGTCTGGCTCTCCGTCTTCCGCGAGGCCGCGGCGCGCGGCGTCTCGCTCGTCTTCACCTTCAGCCCCGAGCGCACCGTCGGCGCGGGGTTCGTCGCGGAGGCCGTCGGCGCGGTCGAATCGGCGGGCGGCGAGGTTCTGTTCGTCGAGTTGACGTGCGACGCCGGCGAGTTGGAGAGGCGCATCGAGAGGCCGGGGCGCGGGGAATTCGGCAAGCTGCGTTCGGCGGAATTTTACCGGCGGTTAAAAGAGGGAGGGGCCTTCGAGTACCCGAAGCTGCCGGACTCCGGGCTGACGCTGGACACGACCGACCGGACGCCGGGAGAGACCGCGCGGCTCATCGCCGAGCGCTTCCGCCTCGCCTGACCGGCCGCGCCCTTCTACTCGTAGCGCAGGCACTCGATGGGGTCTAAGCGCGAAGCCTTGCGGGCGGGCCAGACGCCGAAGACGAGGCCGACGAAGATCGAGACGCCGAGGCCGGCGATCACCGCCCACAGCGGTATCTCGGCCGGGAGCGACGGGAAGAGGAAGGCGACGATCTTGCTGATGCCGATGGCCGCGACGACGCCGATGACCCCGCCCAGGAAGGTCAACGTCATCGCCTCGTAGAGGAACTGGCGGACGATGTCGCGGCGGCGCGCGCCGACCGCCTTGCGCACCCCGATCTCCTGCGTCCGCTCCGTCACCGACACCAGCATGATGTTCATCACGCCGATGCCGCCGACCATCAGCCCGATGGACGAGACGGCGATGGCGATCAGCCCGATCATCCCCATGATGCTGTCGAACTGCGTGATGAACTTGTCGGCCGTCCCCAGGTCGAAATTGTTCGGCTCGTTGAACTTCACGTGGCGCACGCGCCGCAGAACCTCCTCGGTCTGGTCGAGCGCCTGCTGGAACTGGCCCTGCCGGGCGCGGACGACGAAGAGGATGTACTCGCTGCCGGGCGAGACCTGGCGGGCCGTGCGGAACGGGATGAAGACGGCGTTGTCCTCCTCGTTCTCGCCGAAGATGGCGCTCTTCCTCTTCTCCAGCACGCCGATGATCTCGAAAGGCCGCCCGCCGAGTTTCACTTCCGTGCCGACGATCTCGTCCGAGGTCTTGCCGGGGAAGAGCGCGTCGGCGATGTTGACGCCGACGACCATCACGTTGCGCCGGTTCGAGTCGTCGGTCTCGGTGATGAAGCGGCCGCCGGCGACCGAGAGGTTGGCGGCCGCGGCGTAGTTGGCCGTCACGCCCTGGAGGTTGCCGCGGCGGTGGTTCTTGCCCTGGTACTGGATGGTGCTGTCCCACCAGGCGACGAGGAGCACGCTCGCCACCTCCTCGGCGGCCGGCGCGCCCCGCCGGATGGCCTCGGCGTCCTCCTCCTTGAAAGGCTTGCGCGTCCGCTCCTCTTCGAGATTCGGCCCGGCCGAAAACCCGGTCGAGAGGTGGAAGGCGTAGATGTTGTTCGTCCCGTACTCGGCGATCACGTCCACGATGGACTGGCGCACGCCCGTCAGCAGCGACGCCACGACGATCACGACCACCACGCCGATGACGATGCCGAAGACGGTCAAAAAACTGCGGAGCTTGTGCGCCCGGATGCTCTCAAGCGCCATCCGCAAAATTTCCTTCGGCAGGAACTGGGGAACTCGGAATTTCATAAGACACTTCGTGCAGTTTCGAGTTTCGAGTTTAAAGTTTCGAGTTCAGACAAAGACAGTTTTTAACTCGCAACCCGAAACTCGCCACTCGCCACTGTCACTTGCGCGCGAGCGCCAGAATCGGGTCGAGGCGCGAGGCGCGAAAGGCCGGGTAGATGCCGGCGATCATCCCGATGCCGCCCGAGACGGCGACCGAGAGGGCGATGTAGAGGAGCGTGACCGTCATCGTGATCGAGGTCGAGGCCGAGATGATCCAGACGAGGCCGAAGGCGAGCAGGATGCCGAGGATGCCGCCGAAGGTCGTCAGGAACGACGACTCGATCAGGAACTGCAAGAGCACCTGCTTGCGCGTCGCCCCCAGCGCCTTGCGCAGGCCGATCTCGAAGGTGCGCTCGGTGACGGAGACGAGCATGATGTTCATCACGACGATGCCGCCGACGACGAGCGAGATGAACGTGATCGGGACGACGACCGCCGCGATGCCGCCCGTCAGGGAGTCCACCGCGTTGTTCAGCTCGTCCGTGTTGACGAGGCCGAAGTCGTCCTCCTCGTTGCCCTTGAGCTTGTGCTTGTTGCGGAGCGCCAGGCGCGCGTCCTCGACCGCCGCCTGGAACTGCTCGCGCGTGGCGGCCTTGCCGTGAATCTGGAGGCTCTGCCGGCCCCCGAAGAGTTTGCGGTAGGTGGTGAGCGGCAGGTAGGCGTGGTTGTCGAGCGACTGGCCGAGCAGCGAGCCGCGCTTCTCCTCGACGCCGACGACCTCCATCGGGATGCCGTGGACGCTGAGGCGGCGGCCGACGGCGTCGCCTGCGGGGAAGAACTTCTCCTTCACGTCCCAGCCGAGGACGATGACCATCGCCGCCGTGTCCACCTCCTGCGGGACGATGAAGCGGCCCTCGGCGATGGTCTTCTCCTCGACGGCCTGCATGTTGGCCGTCACGCCGGCGATCTCGGTGCCGAACAGCTCCTGCCCTTCGTGCTTGAGGTCAACGCGCCGCTCATACTGCGCGCCCACCTCGGTGCAGGCCGCGCAGTGCGCCTTGACCCACTCGTAGTCTTCGAGCTCGAGCCGCTTGTTGCGGCGGTTCCGCTTCTCCCACTCCTCCTCGGAGAGCTGCCCCTGGTGGGCCATGCGCGCGATCATGAAGTGGTTCGTCCCGAGGACGGCCGTGACGCGCTCCATGACGTAGGTGTTGAGGCCCGAGATGGCCGCCCCGACGACCACCACCGAGGCGACCCCGATGATGATGCCGATGAGCGTCAGGAAGGCGCGCAGCTTGTGGGCGAAGATGGATTGCAGGGCGATCTTCGCCGCGTCCGCGTAGAAGGTGTAGAGCGTTTTCATCAGAAGCCTTCGCCGGATTTTGCCGAGGCAGACTGTCGGGCCGGAATTTAATACGCCGCGCCCCCGCGTAAGGTTTACAGAATAGTTAGACGCGGGTCGCGTCGTAAGGTTCCGCCGGCAGGGCCGCCCCCAGAGCGGAGAATTAACCGCGGAGGCGCGGTGAGGAAATTTTTGATTTTAGATTTTCGATTGGCGATTGAAAGACGAGGGCCGCGCCGATTTCAATCGCAAACCGAAAATCGCAAATCTAAAATTCCTAACGTGCCTCGGTAGTTATCGAACCGCGTCAGGCGTCTTCGGCGAGGCGGAGGCCGGCGAAGGCGATGCGGAAGGGGCGGCGGAAGAAGTTGCGGAAGGAGGTGCGCAGCACCGAGGCGCTCGTCGCCCACGAGCCGCCCTTGAGGACGCGGTGGTCGCCGTCGAACCACGTCTCGGAGTACTCGGGGTAGGGGAACGGCTCGAAGCCGGGGAAGCCCTCGAAGGGGTCGGCCGTCCACTCCCAGACGTTGCCGGTCATGTCGAGGCAGCCGTAGAAACTCGCGCCCGCGGGGAAGAGACCGACGGGCGTCGTGCCCCAGCGGCGCGCGCCGAAGTTGCAGAGGTGGTCGGAAGGCTCCGCGTCGCCCCACGCGTAGCGGCGCTTGCGCGCGCCGTCCCACGAGGCGGCCTTCTCCCACTCGGCCTCGGTCGGCAGACGCTTACGCGCGTAGCGCGCGTAAGCCTCGGCCTCGTACCAACTCACCCCGGCGACGGGGTGGTCGGCCTCCAGCGCGCCCTCCTCGAACATGCGGCGCGCGGCCCAGCAGTGCTCGCCGTCGCGCCGCCAGTAGAGCGGGCACGCCCAGCCCTCGCGCTCGCGCCAGCCCCAGCCCTCCTCGCCCCAGAACTCGCGCCGCCCGTAGCCGCCCTCGGCCACGAAGTGCGCGTACTCCTCGTTGGTCACGGGGAGGCGCGCGATTTTGTAAGCGGGAATAAAAACGTCGCGCGCCGGATATTCGTTGTCGTAGGCGAACGAGTCCCACGCCGCGCCCATGCGGAAAGAACCCTCGGGGACTGCGATCATGTCGGCCGGCGTTTGAGAAGGTGCTGAAGTCCGCCGCGAGTCGGGGCCGCCGGTAGCTTCCGGCGCGGCGGGGCGCGTCTTCTCCGAGGGGTCGAGCAGTTGGAGGAGGTAGGCGAGCGTCTCCTGGTGCTGGCGCTCGTGTTCGAGGACGAGGTGGAAGACGTAGCCGCCGCGCAGCAGCGGGTCGCGCGAGCCGAAGTCGGACTCGGCGAGGCAGCCGAGCGCGCCCTCGCGCACGCGCGCGAGGTACGCCTCCATCTCGCGGCGCGAGGGCAGGTCTTTCGACTCCTCGCGCGGCGTCCGGATGGGGTCGAAGACGCGCTCGTAACGCGCGTCGGGCGCGGGCAGGCCGCGCACCTTTTGCAGCAGCCAGTAAGCCTCGAAGACACCGATGTGCGCGAGGTGCCAGATCACGGGCCGGTAGCCGAAGCCCGGGCTTTCGCGCAAATCACTCTCGCGCGCCGTGTCGAACAGTTCCAGCGTGCGGGCGCGCGTCTCGGCCATCGCGGCCGCGATGTGGTCTTTCGGTTCCTGCGTCATCGCTGCTCCGGCGCTTCAAAAAAGAGAACGGCGCGACTGGATAATGGGTCGCTTTCGGCTATTATAGCAAGCGTTCGGAAACCTACTTAAGCGGCCTCAGAACGAACGGGGGAGCCGATGCCGAACTCACAACGGGACGCGGGCGAGCGCCTGCGCGTCGAGCGCCTCGCGGCCCGCGCGGACGCGGGCGGCTTCGCCGAGGACGTGCGGCGCGGCCTCACCGCGAGGCCGAAGCGCCTCTTCCCGAAATACTTCTACGACGAACTCGGCTCGCAGCTCTTCGAGGCCATCTGCCTGCTCCCCGAGTACTACCTGACGCGCGCCGAGGCCGAAATCTTCGCCGCCCACTCCGCCGAGATCGTCGCGGCGGCCGCGCGGGCCAGGCGCGTCACGCTCTGCGAGCTCGGCTCGGGCAGCGCCACGAAGACCCGCCGCCTCATCGCCGCGCTCCTCGCCCGCCAGGGCGAACTGCTCTACGTGCCCGTAGACATCTCGCCCGCGGCGCTCGAAGCGAGCGCGATGGCGCTGCTCGAAGCCTACCCGCGCTTGCGCGTCGCGGCCTACGCGGGCGACTACGACGCGGCGCTCCCGCGGCTCGCGGAGAACTTCGACGAAGGCGCGCGCGCCCTCGTCCTCTTCCTCGGCTCGAACGTCGGCAACTTCGACCGCGGGGAGGCGCGCGCGTTCCTCCGCGGCCTGCGGCGCGTGCTGCGCGCGGGCGACGCCGTCCTGCTCGGCGCGGACTTGAAGAAGGACGCCGCCACGCTCGAAGCCGCCTACGACGACCCGCTCGGCGTCACGGCCGCCTTCAACCTCAACCTCCTCGCGC
The DNA here is from genome assembly GCA_030860645.1 of Acidobacteriota bacterium. Lineage (GTDB taxonomy): Bacteria > Acidobacteriota > Blastocatellia > Pyrinomonadales > Pyrinomonadaceae > QHXN01. Next base: position 1,515 of record JALZHT010000072.1, on the reverse strand, counting down.
GCACCAACCGCGAACTGGACGCCGACTTCTCCTTGCGCGCCTTCCGCCACCTCGCCGTCTACGACGAGCGCGAGGGGCGCGTCGAGATGCACCTCGAAAGCCTGCGCGAACAGCGCGTCGAAATCCGCGCGCTCGGCCTGTCCGTAACTTTCTCCGAGGGCGAGCGCGTCCACACCGAGAACTCCTACAAGTACGACCTCGAAGACCTCGCGGCGCTCGCCTCCGCGGCCGGCTTCCGCCTCGCGCGCACCTGGCTCGACAGTCGGAGGCGTTTCAGCAGCAACCTGCTCCTCGCGGAAGAAAGTGCAGAAGTCAGAGTGCAGAGTGCAGAATGAGAATCACGCCGTCTTTCATTCTGCACTCTGACTTCTGCACTTAAGAATATGTCCCAACGCCCGACAGAGAAGAAGGCCGACGGGTTCCCGCTCCTGACCGACGCGGTCTCGCGGGACTCGGAGCCGCTGTTCATCGAGAACTTGCTGCGCGGCGAGAAGTCGCCGGGGGAGTGGATGTGCGGCGTCGAGCTGGAGCTGTTCGGCTACGACCGCGCGCGCGGGATGGAGCGCATTGACCCGGCGCAGGTGCAGCAGGTGCTCGCCGGCTTCGCGCCCTCCTCGAACGACATGGTCTACGAGGGCGGCACGCTCGTCGAGACGGGCGACGGGCACAAGAACCGCCTCACGGTCGAGCCGGGCGGGCAGGTCGAGTTCTCCGGCGCGCCGCAGCGCCGCCTCGCCGACGTGGAGCGCGAGCTGCGCCGCTTCCTCGCGCGCCTCGCCGAGGTCTCCGAGAGCAACCACCTGTCATTCCTCGCCGTCGGCTTCGACCCGCTGCGCACCGTCGCGGAGCAGCACTGGTTCCCGAAGATGCGCTACGACGTGATGCGCCCCTACCTCGCGGCGCGGGGCGGGCGGGCGTGGGACATGATGACGCGCACCTGCACCGTGCAGGCCAACCTCGACTACGGCCCGGCCGAAGACCTCCGCAAAAAATTCCTCGTCGGCAACCGCCTCGCGCCCGCCGTCACCGCGATGTTCTCCAACTCGCCCTTCGAGGCGGGGCGGCCCTCGGGCTGGAAGTCGACGCGCGCCGCCGCCTGGCTCGACACCGACCCCGACCGCACCAACCTGCCGCCGTGCGCGACCTCGGACGACTTCGCGCCGCGGTCTTACGTCGCTTACGCGCTCGACGTGCCGATGATCTTCGCGCACCGCGGGGGCCGCTACCTCGGCGCGGTCGCGGGGCTGCGCTTCCGCGACTTCCTGGAGCGCGGGAGCGACGGCCTGCGCCCCGTCTTCGGCGACTGGGCCGACCACCTGACGACCATCTTCACCGACGCGCGGCTCAAGCAGCACGTCGAGCTGCGCAGCGCCGACTGCAACGACCTCGAAACCGCGCTCGCCCTGCAAGCCTTCTGGAAGGGGCTGATGTACGACGCCGCGGCGCTCGACGAGGCGCTGCGGCTCGCGCCGCGGCTGGGGAGCGCCGACGCGCTCGCCCTGCGCGAGCACGCGG
>JALZHT010000071.1 GCA_030860645.1 Acidobacteriota bacterium | reverse complement strand
GCGCGTCCGCGTGCGCGGCTCGCGGGCACGCGACGCGGCGGGCCAGGAGTGGGCGAGCGTGGAGATCGCCGACACCGGCACGGGCATCCCCGAGGAGGACTTGCAGCGCATCTTCATCCCCTTCTTCACCACCAAGTCGAAGGGGCACGGCGTCGGCCTCGCCCTCGCGCACCGCGTCGTCACCGACCACGGCGGCACGCTCTCGGCCGCGAACGCCGCCGGCGGCGGGGCCGTCTTCACCGTCCGGCTGCCGGTGTAGGGAATTTTTGATTTTAGATTTTTGATTGGCGATTGGAAGACGACAGCGCCGGCCTCTTCTTCAAATCGCAAATCAAAAATCTAAAATCAAAAATTTCGTAATTTGAGGTGGTTGTGTTATACGCAACGCGGCCGGCCCGAACTTCTGCCCGCCCGGAGGAGTGAGGATGAGAAAGCCGATCCCGCCGAACACGCTCGACCAGTTGCTCGTGCCCAACAGGCGTTACCGGTACTTCGAGAACTGGCCGGCGCACCCGTTCCGCGCCGACGCCTCGGGCTTCGAGCCGGTCAACGCCTGGTGGCTCGCCGAGGCTTCCTTCCTCGCCTACGCCGACGCGGACTTCGTCGGCGCGACGATAGAGGCGGCGGGGCTGCGGGCGGCGGGCTTTGACGTGCGGGTGTTCGCCGCGGGAGGCACCCAGTGCTTCGTGCTCCACGGCGAGGCGTTCGCCGTCGTCGCCTTCCGCGGCACGCAGGTTGACGAATTCTGGGCCAGCGTCGTTGACATCGCCACCGACGTGAAGTTCATCCTCGTCCCGGACGGGGCCGGCGGCCGCGTCCACAAGGGATTCCTGCAAGGTCTCGCCCTCGTGTGGGACGGACTGCGCGAACACCTCCGGCAGCTCCAGGAGGCCGGCGGCCCGGGCCGCGGGTTCTGGTTCACCGGCCACAGCCTCGGGGCCGCCCTCGCCACGCTCGCCTCGGAGCGCGCCATCCGCGAACTCGGCTCGGACGTGCGCGGCCTCTACACCTTCGGCTCGCCGCGCGTCGGCGACGAGAGTTTCAGGAGCCGGCTCACCGTGCACGGGCTAGAGCAGCACACCTTCCGCGTCGTCAACAACTCAGACGTCATCGCCCGCGTGCCGCCCGAAGTGCTCTACCGCCACGTCGGCCACCTCAAGCTCATTGACGGCGCGGGCGTCCTGCACCACCCGGGCGACGAATCCCCCATCCCCTTCCGCGTGAGGCTCACCGGGCGCGTCCGCCAGCTTTTCTCCTCGGCCCCCTTCTTCGCCTCGTCGCTGGGGCGGTTCAGGATTCCCGTCCCGAAGCCGCTGGCCGACCACGCGCCCGTCTACTACCCCGTCCACCTCTGGAACAGCTTCAACCCGTAGGAGGCCGCGCGTGTCAGCCGCCCGCACCATTGACGAAGTCGTCGCACGGCTCGACGAGCAGGTCGCGCGCTCGCGCCGCGAGCAGGATCGCCTCGGCTACTTCGCCGCGCTCTACCGCGGCGTGACGGCCCGCGTCCGCGAGGGCATCGGCGCGGGCCGCTTCGAGGACGGCGGACGCATGGAGCACCTCGACGTGACGTTCGCCAACCGCTACCTCGACGCGCTGGAACGCTACCGGCGGGGCGAGCCGACGAGCCGCTGCTGGGTCGCGGCCTTCGCCGCCGCCCGCAGCCCCTTCCCCATCGTCCTCCAACACCTCCTGCTCGGCATCAACGCGCACATCAACCTCGACCTCGGCGTGGCCGCCGCCGAGGCCGCCCCCGGCGACCGCCTCGGCCCGATGCGCAAAGACTTCGACGCCATCAACGACATCCTCTGCGCGATGCTCGACGAGGTGCAGGACAGGCTCGCGCGCGTCTCGGCGTGGATGACCGTGCTCGACCGCGCCGGCTGCCGCACCGACGAGGAGGTGATGAACTTCAGCATCAACAAGGCCCGCGCGCAGGCGTGGGCCGCGGCCGAGCGCCTCGCCCGCCTCGACGGCGCGGACGACAGGCGGCGCGAGATCGAAGCCCTCGACCTTCACGCCGCCCTGCGCGCCCGGCTCATCCGACACCCCGGCCTCACCTTCAGCGCCGCCAACCTCGTCGTCCGCCTCTCCGAGCGCGGCGACGTGGCGCAGATCATCAACGCCCTCGCGTGATTTCGCAACCGGGGGATTAAACACAGAGGCACAGAGACACGGTCAAATCAAACCCAATGTCTCTGTGTCTCTGTGGTGAGTCTTGCGACGCCCTCCCGCGCGTTTTTCAAAAGGGCGCGGCACGTCCCCAGTTCTGTAGGGGCAGGGCTTGTCCCTGCCCGCCCAAGCGGCGTAAAGATTCGCCGTGGAGTTTAATGAGCGCCGGGCAGGGGCAAGCCCTGCCCCTACAGACTCCGCCGCGCACCACGCCCAAATGAAAGTTGCCCTAAGATTCCAGGCGAACTTTGACGAGGCCGAAGCCGATGACGCGGGCGGGCAGGTTGCGCAGGCCGGGGACGCGCAGGAGGAGGCGCAGGGCGAGCGGGAGGCGGATGGGCTGCGTGCCGGAGAGCGCCCCGGCGATGATGCGCTTCTGGATTTGCGTCTGGATGGCCTGGATGAAGCGGGTCGGCCACCCGCGGCGGCGCTGCACGCGGCGGAGGTGGGCTTCGCGCACCGCGCCCGCCTTGAGCGGGCCGGTCAGGACGTTGGCCGCGACGACCGCGTCTTGAATCGCGTAGTTGATGCCGACGCCGCCGACGGGCGACATGACGTGCGCCGCGTCGCCGATGAGCAGAAGCCCCGGCCTGTACCAGCGCTTGACGCGCGACGACTCGACCGAGAGCATCGAGACCTGTTTCCAGCTTTCGAGTTTCCCGACGCGGTCGGCGAACTCGGGCACGACCTCGGCGAGGTGACGCCTCAACTCCTCGACGCCCGCCGCGCGCACCTGCCCGTAGCTGCCCTTGAGGATGAGGTAGGCGATCTGCCACTGGTCGCCGCGGTCGAGCATGACGACGCCGTTGCCGGGGCCGAAGCGCGCGAAGGCCCCCGCGGGGTCGGTCTCCAGGCGCGGCAGGCGGAACCAGAGCACGTCCATCGGCGGCGAAGTCTTGACCATCTCGAAGCCGCCCAGGTGCCTGACGCGTGAGCCGCGCCCGTCGGCCCCGACGGTGAGGTCGGCCCGCACTTCGCGCGGCCCGTCGTCGCCCTCGTACCGCACGCCGCGCACGACGCCGCCCTCTTCGATCAGTTCTTCGACCCGCGCGCCCATCGAGAGGCGGAACCCCTCGTAGCGCTTGGCCTCATCCGCGAGGAAGGCGAGGAAGTCCTTCTGCGGGAGCATCATGATGTAGGGGAAGCGCGTCTTGAGGCGGCGGAAGTCCACGAGCGTGACGGGGCCGGAGGGCGTCATCACCGTCCCGGTGTGTATCTTCGAGTGTCGCAGCCGGTGGAGGCGTTCGGCCAGCCCGAGCTGATCCATCAGTTCGAGCACCGACGGGTGGATCGTGTCGCCGCGGAAGTCGCGGTCGAAATCCTCGTGCGCTTCGAGGAGGTGGACGCTGACGCCCCGGCGCGCGAGCAGGAGCGCCAGCACCATCCCGCCCGGCCCGCCGCCGACCACGCAGCACGCCGCGCGCCGCACCTCGCGCACGTCGCGTTCCTCGGTCGTCTCGGCGGCGGGGCGGGCGTGCGTCGTGGTCATAAGGGCGATTTTAAACGGCGGCGGCCGGGGCGGGGATGGACTGTACCATCTCGCGGAAGGCCACGTCCTCCGGCAGAGGGTTGATGGCCGCGTCGTTTAGCTCGACCTGTCTGATCTCCTCCCCGCCCAGGCTGATGGCTTGCGTCAGCAGTTCGTGCGCCCTGTCCGGCTCCCCGTGCAGGAACGCGACGTAACCCAGGTTCCCCAGGATCAGGGCCTCGTTCGGGCTGAGCGAGTCCGCCCTCCTTAACAGTTCCTGCGCTTCTTGCAGCGCCGAAATGGCGAGGTCTTCGCTGCCGTCCAGGCGGTGGCGCTTGGCGTCGAGCATCTTGAAGTAGCCGAGGTTGTTCAGGGCATTCGCCAGCACCTCGCGCGCGAAGGGGTCAGTCGTCTCGGCCAAAATCTCGACGACGCGGCCGTAGGCGCTCATCGCCGTCTCCATCTGTTTAAGCTCCTGGTGGGCGAAGCCCTTGTTATAGAGCACGCTGCCGACGAACTCCGGCGCGGCCGCGTCGCCCGCCTTGGCGAGGGCGCTCTCGAAGGTGGCTATCGCCTCCTCGAAGTCTTTCCGGTCGACCAGCTTCACCCCGATGTTGAAGAGCGCCCGCGCCACCTGCTGGCGGAGGAGGGTGTCTTCGGAGTCGCCGAAGCGGTTTAAGACTTCTTGGAAGGCGGCGAAGGCATCCTCGGGGGAGTCGCCGGTGCTGAGGGTGAAGCCTTTGTTGTTCAGGGCCTTGGCGACCAGGAGTTGCGTGGCGGCGGCGTTCGACGGGTCGGCGGTAATCAGATGGCTGCCGATGCTGATGACGGCGTCGTAGGCGTCAATCTCGGTCTGCGAATTATCGTAGAGGCCGAGGGCGGCCTGCCAGACGGCGTCCATCAAATCCCTGGCGAGCTTGGGGGGCAAATCCGCCGGCTGGATGGCCTTGCCCAGCGTGATGGCGTCAACGTAGCGGTGGCTGCGCAGGGCGTTCAAAACCGCGTCCACGTTCGGGCTTTCGCCCGGCGTGGTGGTCGCCTCCGGCTTCGCGACCGCCGCGGGCGCGGCCTCGTCTCCGGGCGGCGCCTCTTCCGCTTTGGGCTGACCGAGGCCGTCGCGCATCCGCTCGCCGAGCCGACGGATAAACTCGTCGGGCGGGTTGTCGTCGTCGTCCGGCAGTTCGAGCTGGTACTTGCCGGCCAGCTCCTCGACCACCCGGTTGGCTACCTCCGCCTGCTTGATTCTTTTAATCACCTCCTTGAACAGGAAGACGTTGTCGAGCACCTCCTGCTCGGGGTTGCGGGGGTCTTTCGGCAACGACCCGCGCAGGTGTTCGACGAAGAAGGGCAAGGGGGTTTTCGTCAGCGGGGGCGGCTGCAAACCGAATTTCCTCGCCATCTCGACGAGGACTTTGTCGGCGGGCTGGGAGAAGGCGTCGTGCTTGGCCTTCGTCGGGTTAATCTCGGCGTGCGGGGCGCTCTTCACCTGCCGGAAGAGCGAGCGGGCGGACGCGTCCGAAGAGGTGCCGGCCGTCCCGCCGTCGCCGGACGCCTGGGCGTCCGGCTTGTCGGGGACGACGAAGTAGACCTGCGGGTTGTCGTAGAGGAAAGGCGGGAGCGCGAGCGCGTCGCTGTACTTGTAGCAGAACCAGTAGAGGTTGTAGGGGAGCTCGCTCTCCAGCCGGCGCGAGAGCGAGGTCATGATGACGTCGTTCTCCCACCCGCCGTAGCCGACGACGAGCGGCGAGCGGTTCCAGAGGATGTTCGCCAGCAGGGGCTGCATCTGCGACGCGGAGGAGGCGCTCTTTTCTATCTCTTCGCGCAGGTTGCTGCTGTCGTAGAACCAGTAGGTGCCGTGGACGTGAATCAGCTGCAACAGATCAACGCGCTCGGGGTCGATGCGCTGCGCCGTCCGCGGGTGGTCGCAGATGATGTGGCGCTTGTTGAAGAGGGTCAGGGCGCGCGAGAGGAAGTCGTCGAAGTTGGTGGTGACGACGAGGTTGGTGATCGTGTTATCGAGGAGGAGGTGCGCGAGGCAGAGGTTGGGGTCGGAGATGTACTGGTTCTCGATCTTCTTTTGGAAGTAGAGCTGGCGCAGCCCGCGCTGCGGGAAGGCCTTGCTGACCCAGCGCGAGTAGGCGCTCATCTGCTTCTCCGCCTCCGTCGCGCCGAGGTCGGACGTGTCGGAGTAATACTTCCTCGCCTCCTCCTGGCACTCCTTGACGATTTCGGAGGCGAGCGGCACGGGCGGGTAAGAGACCCCCGCGCCGACGATGAAGAAGAAGGGCCGCCGCCCCTCCTTGGGGACGTTCATGCACGTCTGCAAGATCTCGGTAAGGGCCTGATCGAGCTTGATGAGCCGCTTCTGCTCTTGCAGGCGCGCTTCGAGCTGTTCCTTCGTCACGGTCGTGTCTTTCGTCGCGGGCATAACTTCCTCCGGCAGGGGCGCGAGGCTTCCGGCGGTTGAGTCAATGATGAGGTCTCCGGCCGGAAGGTTTGCGCGGGCTACGACTCTTGAGGCTGAAGAGCTGCACGCGCGGCTTTAGCCATCAAACGCGCGGCGCTCAACCGGGCAGTCTCAAAGCAGAGCGGATTATACCTCAAACCGGGCGATCATCAATCCCGTTTTCAAGCGACGACCCGCAGCCCTGCCGCCCCGCGGTGTCGCGCGTCCCGGCTACGGTTCAGACGCCCTCCGGGTTTATGCCCTTCGGGAAGTATTCGCGCCAGCGGCGTTCGACCGCCTCGGCGATGTCGGGGCGGACGAGGAGTTCGTCCGGGTAGCCGGGCTTCATGCGGGCGTCTATGACGACGGGCGCGCGGTAGGCGAGGTGGTGGCGGTGGACGGTCGTCTCGGCGGCGTGGAGGTCTGAGGCCGGCTCGAACCGCGTCCAGGTGGCCCAGAGGAAGTCGGGGGCCGAGCGCGCGACGCCCGCGTCGTCGTGGAGGACGACGAGCGGCCAGGCGGCGAGTGAGGCGTCGCCCGCGAGTCGCGAAGCCTGTCCGGGGTCTTCGGCGTAAGGCACGCCTTCGAGGACGAGGCAGCCGCCGCAGAAGACTTCGGCGCGCGCGACGCCCGGCGGCAAATTCCCGCGGAACTCGCGCGGCAGTTCCCTCACCGCGTCGCCCAGTCCCAGCATGACCGCCTTGCTGCCCTCGTTGACCTTGCCGCTCGTGTAGTCGAGCGTGTCCATCGAGACGTTCGAGAAGACGAAGAGGTCTGTCTCGGGCCGGAAGCGCGCGAGGACGTGCTCGAAGAGCTTCTTAAAATCCCGGAGGTCTTGCGGCGCGTCGGTGAGGAGGAGGAACTTGGTGAGCGAGAGCTGGCCCTCGCCGAGGATGCGGAAGGCCGAGACGAGCGCCTCGCGCGCGTAACGCTCGCGGACGACGGCCGCGGCCAGCGAGTGAAAGCCCGTCTCGCCGTAACTCCACAGGTCGCGCACGCTCGGCATCACGAGCGGGAAGAGCGGCGAGAGCAGTTGTTGCAGGTAGTCGCCGATGAAGAAGTCTTCCTGCCGCGGCTTGCCGACGACGGTGGCCGGGTAAATCGCGTCGCGCCGGCGGAAGACGGCCTCGACGTGGAAGACCGGGTAGTCGTGTCGCAGAGAGTAGTAACCGTAGTGATCGCCGAAGGGGCCTTCCGGGCGGCGCTCGCGCGGCGGGACGCGGCCGACCAGGGCGAACTCGGCCTCGGCGACGAGGCGGTGGTCGAAGCCTGCGAGCGGGTTCTCGGCGACCCTCACCTTCTCGCCCGCGAGCACGGAGGCGAGGACGAGTTCGGGCACGTCCTCGGGCAGCGGGGCGACGGCCGCGAGGATGAGCGCGGGCGGCCCGCCGAGGAACACGGTGACGGGGAGCGGCCGGCCCCGTCCCTCGGCCTCGTGGTAGTGGAAGCCGCCGCCCTTGTGTATCTGCCAGTGCATGCCGGTCGTCCGCGCGTCGTGGCGCTGCATGCGGTACACGCCGAGGTTGTGCCTGCCGGTCGCGGGGTGCTCGGTGTAGACGAGCGGGAGCGTGAAGAAGGGGCCGCCATCCTCCTGCCACGTCGTGAGCACGGGCAGCTCGTCGAGGCGGGCCGGGCGGTCGCAGACTTCCGTGACGGGCGCGCGCCGGACTTTCTTTGTGCCGAGGCGCAACGCTTCGAGGGCGAGCTTCCGGCTCTGCCAGAGGGCGGCGGGCTTCGGCGGGAGGAGCGATTCGGCGACGCGGACGGCCTCGCGGACGAGGGCTTCGGGCTTCGGCCCGAAGGCCAGCTCGATGCGCCGCTCCGTGCCGAAGAGGTTGGTGACGACCGGGTAGCGGCTGCCCTTCACGTTCTCGAAGAGGAGGGCCGGCCCGCCCCGCCCGATGACGCGGCGGTGGACTTCGGCGAGTTCGAGATAAGGGTCAACTTCCGCCTCGACCCTGACGAGGTCGTGCTCGCGGCGGAGCACTTCGAGGAACGAGCGCAGGTTGCGGTGCATAGCCGCAGTATAAAGTTTCGAGTTTCAAGTTTCGAGTTGCGAGTTAAAGACAATTTGTTTTAACTCGCAACCCGTAACTCGCAACCCGAAACTTTATTCCGGCTCGGTCTCCGCCGACTGCCCGACCCTGCGCTCGCGCTTCGGCTCGGGGGCGGGCGTCTCTTCGAGGCGGATGGTGATTTCGCGCTCGGCGAACTTGGCGGCGTCGGCGACGCCGGGGTCGAGCGAGGCGGTGAAGGGCTTGATGCGTGCGAGCGTGTCGCGGTCGCCGACGTGGGCGAGGACTTCGAGCAGGCGGACGGTCGTGTTGCCGTTGACGTGGTTGAGGAAGACGTAGAGCGGCGCGGGGCTTTCGATCTGCTTGAGGTAGGCGACCGCCTGCTCGGCCCGCTTCTTCTCGTCGAGCGCGTCAACGAGGGCGAAGAGGCTCGGCCCGCGCCCCATCCGGTAGAGCGCCCAGTCGAGCGCGAGGCGCACGCCCGCGTCCTTCTCCTGCACGCGGTAGCCCTCGACGAGCCGGCGGTGCTCGACGGCCGCCGCCCGCGCCAACTCCTCGGCCGCGCCCTGCCGCTCCCGCGGGTTCCGGCTCGACAGACGCCGCGCCACCACGGCCGAGTCAACACCGGCGGCGCTCACGCCCGCCTCCACCGTCGAGTCCTGCGCGAAGGCTTCGCCCGCCAAGAGTAACAGGGCGGCGAGCGCGACGGCGCGGCTGAGATTTCCGTGTGTCATGGCGTCACCTTTTAAATGAGCTTCGGCACGTGGGGAGGATTATAACTCGCCCAGTCTTAAAACGAGGCGATGAAGGGATGAGGACGAGGCTCGCACGCGTTGCCCATCGCGCCCGATCATCTTTGACATGGCCGACCGATCAGACTGGAGGGGCAGGGCTTGTCCCCGCCCGCCCGAGTCTCGTTACGTTCTAGTCGGGTCTTACGAGTCCTGAGCGGGCAGGGACAAGCCCTGCCCCTCCAATCTCACGACGGCCGCGGGTCTTGCCCCGCGCTCTTACTTTTTCATCGCGCCGTCGGCGGACTTCCGCAGCGCGGCGGTGTTGAGGTCGAGTTCCGAGAGCGGGATGACCTCGACCGTCTTGAACTGCTTGCGGAGCGGTTCGAGGAACTCTTTGGCGTCGCCGACGATGATGATGCTGGCGTCGGTCGCGCCGAGGCGCGAGCCGGCGAACTGCCGTATCTCGGCGGCCGTCACCGCCTGCACGTTGCGGATGTAGTTGTTGATCTCGTCGAGGCTCAGGCCGTAGAGGGCGAGCGACGCGATCTGATTGACCAGCCCCTCGGTCGTCTCCAGCGAGCGGCCGAAGCCGCCGATGAGGACGGCCTTGCGCGGCGTCAGCTCGGCGTCGAGCACCGGCTCGTTGCCGAGGCGGCCGACCTCGCCGAGGAGGAGCGAGGCGACCTCCGCGCCCGAAGGGTTCTTCGTCTGCGCCGAGGCGACGAAGGGGCCGGCCTCGCGCCGCACGTCGAGTTGGCTGCGCGCCCCGTAGCTCAGGCCGCGCTTGATGCGGATCTCCTGGTTGAGGCGGCCCGAGTAGCCGGAGAGCACCGCGTTGGTGACGATGCCGCTGAAGTAGGCCGGGTCGGTGCGGCTGATGCCGGGCCGCGCGAGCACGACCGCGGCCTGACCCGCGCCCGGCATGTCCACGACGACCACGCGCTGCGCCGAAGGCTTCGCCGCCGCGTCCCTCTTCGCCGC
>JALZHT010000661.1 GCA_030860645.1 Acidobacteriota bacterium | reverse complement strand
CCGCGGGGCCGGCGTCTGCGCGCCGGCGCGGCCTGCTCCGTTGAAACCGGCGGCGAGCAGGGCGGCCGCCGCCGCCCGGAAGAAGGTTGTCCTGAGCACGCTCTTACGTCGCATCACTCACCTCGCGTTTCGCGCCCCCGCGAGGCCGTCGCGGGGGCGGCCTCGCGGGGACTTTTATTTCGGGCCGGGACGAAGGCGTGACACGCGCCCGCGTCACTGGACGGGGCAGCCGTAAGCCTCGACCTCGACGACGCGCGAGAAGTCCTCGCGCGCCTTGTGGACGAGCACGCGGATGCTCTGCGTTGTGATGTCCGGGAAGACGAAGCCGCGCATGACGAGGTTGTTGCCGGTGATGTTGCCTCCCGGCACCGTCACCCAGCCGCCGTCCGCGTCCATGTACTGCACCTCGTAGTCGAGTAGCCCGTAGAGGTCGCCCGTCATCGCGGGCGTCGGCTCGGCCGGACTCTGGAAGTCGTTTTGCAGCGTGACGACGCGGATCAGGTTGAGCGTCTTCGGCCCGTCGAAAGTGACCTGGAGCCAGTCGGGCCACAGCCCGTAGGTCGCGTCGTTCCACCCGCCGCCCGCCGCCCAGTCCGCGCCCGTCCGGTCGCCGTCTATCGCGCCCGACGCGGCGTAGTCGCGGTCGGGGTAGGTCGAGGAGGCCGTGGCGGTCGCGCCGTTCGCGGCGAGCGCGTGGTTCGTGACGCACGCCGTCTCGTCGAGCGTGATGGAGAAGTTCCGGTTCGAGATGTCGAAAAAGATGTTGCCGACGGCCTCGACCTTGATTCGCGCCGCGCCCGTCGGCGCGTTCGGGACGGTGACGACTTCCGAGCCGTCGTTGGCCGTGCTCGCGGCCAGCACGTAAGGGAACGTCTGGCCGCCGTCAGCCGAGAGCGAAATCTTCACGAGCGCGGCATTGATCGGCGCCGCCGTCGTGTTCGCCACGTCCCAGGTCACGGTCTGCGAGGTGTTGCCCGCCCAGGCTACGCCCGTGTTGGGCGCGGTGACGAGGAAAGGCCCGGCGTCTTCACGGACGTTGACCTGCATCTCGTCGGAGTCAACTCCGCCGCCGGCCGCGCGGTTGTCGCGCGTCGTCACCTGGAACCTCATCGTCCGCTGAATCTGCGGCAGCACCTCGCCGGTCAGGCAGGGTTGCGGGCCGTCTATGATGTCGTCGGGCCGCCCGCAGTCGTAAGAGGCGGGCGGCGTGTTGGCGTTGTCGAGGACGTATCGCAGGCTCGGGAAAGTGCGCGAAGGGTTCGTCGTCGGGAGGTACGAGCGGAAGATGGGGCGCGCCGAGACGGCGTCGTGGTCGTTGCCCGGGGTCGAGGCAGGCCCGAGGTCATACTCCTCCCAGTCGTAGGTCAGCACGTCGCCGGCGTCCGGGTCGGTTGCCGCCGCCGTCAGCGTGAAGGGCGTGTTCTTCGGGATGGTGTAGTCCGGCCCGGCGTCGGCCGTGGGCGCGGCGTTCTCGACGGCCGTCCGCGTCGCGCAGTTGCCGCCCGTGCCCGCGTTCTTGATGAACGCGGTGACTTCTTCGAGACTTTTAACGTGGAAGTCGGCGTCGCTGTGCGGCTGCAAGTCCTGCACGCCGCAGATGCCGGCGTAGCCCATGATGGTCGTGGCGCTGCCCGGCTCGTAGGCGGCGGCCGCCGCGCGGTTCGTCCCCGAGCAGCTCCCGGTCTGGCCGTTGAAGGTGTGGTTGCCGCCGAACTGGTGGCCCATCTCGTGCGCGACGAAGTCTATGTCGAAGCCGTCGCCCTCGGGCGTGTTCAGCCCCGTGTAGCCGCCCGCGTTGGTGCCGTCCGCGGGGACTGCGGGGTCGCCCCTGTTGCACACCGAGCGCAGGTAAGCCACGCCGCCGAAGCCCGTGCTCATCAGGTGGCCGATGTCGTAGTTGCCCTCGCCGACGGGGCCCGCCGGCTTCGGCGTGTCCAAGACCACCTGGTTGATGTCAATCAGCGTGAGGCCGAGGGGGTCGTTCGGGTAGGGGTCGGTGGCCGGGTTGGTGTAGATGATGTTCCGCTCGTCGTTGATGAAGACCATGCGCACGGAGAACTCGCGCTCGTAGATGCCGTTGACGCGGTTCATCGTCGCCGTCATCGCCGCGAACGCCTTGTCCTTCTTCACCTCGTCGCCGTCGAGCAGCTCGCTGAAGTACATCGTGTACTCGCCCGTGACGGCCAGCGCCAGCCGGTAGGTGCGCAGCGTCCCCGCGTTCGGGGCGACGAGCGCCTGGAAGCCGTCGCCGTCGCCCGTCCCCGCCTCCGAGGCCGACGGGTTGAAGTCGTTGAACTTGCACTCGAAGCGCCGGTCGCCCCGGAGGTCGCGCTTGTAGTAGCTGATGTGGTTGACCGAGTCGCCCTGCGCGTAGGGGTCTACGTAGACGGTGTCGCCCGCCGAGAGGATGATGGCGTGGAAGCCCGCCGGGGTGATGCCGAAGCGCGCCGTGGCCGTCGGGTCGTCCACCCCTTGCGCGCGGTAGGTCTTGAAGTTCGGGTGGCGCGCCGCGAGCCCCGGCTCCATGATCGGCGACTCCTCGACGCGGAAGCGCGCGAGGCGTCCGTCCGGCATCGGCAGGCCGACGACCGCCGGCGACTGCCGGAGCGGCACGGTGAACTCCCTCGGCGCGGCGGCCAGCGTCCGCGCCAGCGCCCTCCCGTCGAGCCGCACGGTGCTGTAAGCCGCGGGGACGATCAGGCGCTTGCCGCGGCTCACGATTGAGCTTTCGTCCACCGCCCGCCAGATGTCTCCCACTGCGCTCTGGCCGGAACTCTTCGAGCCGGCGCCGGTCAGCGCCGCCGCCGACGCGAGCAGGATCAGCGCCGCGAGAATCAAGCCCTTCGTTTTCATAGCTGCCATTTCTCCGTTCGGGTAATCGGTTCAGGTGACGGATGCGTGCTCTTTAATTTCGGGCGAGGTGGTGTGCGGGTTCGCCGCCGCGC
>JALZHT010000660.1 GCA_030860645.1 Acidobacteriota bacterium | reverse complement strand
GCCCAGGCCGTGCCCGGGCGCGTCCGCCCGCTCCGGCGGCGCGCCGACCTGCTGGCGCGGGTGCTGGCGGTACTGGATGAGTGGCTCGGCGATGAAGTCAACGTCGGAGACGGCGGCCACCATCAGCGCGATCCAGCCGTCGTGGATGAGGGCGAGGTCGTCGGGGATGTCGAGCACGAGTCTCTTAAACGCGGCGCGGAAGGCCATCGTCGCGCCCGTCACGGACCAGCCCGGCAGCAGCACGTCGAGGGCGCGCCCGCGCCGCACCAGCCGCCGCTGCCGCGGCCCGAACCCGACGCTGTCCCACAGCCGGCGGCCCGTCGGCCGCAGCCGCTCGTCGACCAGCTCGGCGTCCGTGAAGACGAGGCCGACCGAGGGGCGCGCGGCGAAGCGGGAGGCGAGTTTTTCGAGCTTCTCCGGGTGCCAGATGTCGTCCTGGTCTGAGAGCGCGATGAGGTCGCCGGCGCAGAGCGCGATGGCGCGCCCGAAGTTGCGCGTCGAGCCGAGGTTCCGCTCGTTGACGAAGAGCCGCACGGGGAACGGCGCGCGGGCGGCGAACTCCCCGACCAGCTCGCGCGTCTCGTCCGTCGAGCCGTCGTCGCACACGACCAGCTCGCCGGGCGGGCGCGTCTGCGCGGCGACGGACGCGAGCTGCTCCGCGACGAACCGCGCCCCGTTGTACGTGCACATCGCGACTGAGAAGCTGGCGGACATCACTCGGGAAGGGATTTTAGATTTTAGATTTGCGATTGAAGGCACCGCGGCACCGTCTCCCAATCGAAAAACTAAAATCTAAAATCCTAAATCCTACTTAGCGGCGACCGCTTTGAGGTCTTCGTCGACCATCTCGTCTACCAGTTGGCCGAAGCTGTAGTCGGGCTCCCAGCCGAGGGCGGCGCGGGCCTTCGACGCGTCGCCGATGAGCAGGTCGACCTCGGCCGGGCGGTAGAAGCGCTCGTCAATCTTCACGAAGTCCTTGTAATCCAGGCCGGCCCTGGCGAAGGCGCGCTCGCAGAACTCGCGCACGGTGTGCGTCTCGCCGGTGGCGACGACGTAGTCGTCCGGCTCCGCCTGCTGCAACATGAGGCGCATGGCGCGGACGTAGTCTCTGGCGTGGCCCCAGTCGCGCCGCGCTTCGAGGTTGCCGAGCCGCAGCTCGTCGGCCAGCCCGGCCTTGATCCTCGCCACCGTCGAGCTGATCTTGCGCGTCACGAACTCGTGCCCGCGCCGCGCGCTCTCGTGGTTGAACAGGATGCCCGAGACGCAGAACATCCCATAGGCTTCGCGGTAGTTGCGGGTGAGTTCGAAGCCGGCGACCTTGCTGATGCCGTAGGGCGAGCGCGGGTGGAAGCGCGTGGCCTCGGTCTGCGGCACGTCCTGCACCTTGCCGAACATCTCGGAGGAGCCGGCGAAGTAGAAGCGGCAGCGCGGCTGCAACTCGCGCAGGGCGGCGAGGATGTAGTGCGTGCCGTTGATGTTGGTGTTCATCGTCGAGAAGCCGTCGGCGAAACTCTCGGCGACGAACGACTGCGCGGCGAGGTGGTAGCACTCGTCGAACTCGTGCTGGCTGAAGACGTGGAAGATGCTGGCGTAGGATTCGAGGCTCGCCGGGTGGAGCCGGACGCGGTCGAGCAGGGGGAGGATGCGCCCGAAGCGCCGCTCGGGGTCTTCCAGCGCGACGCGGCGCACGAGGCCGTGCACCTCGTAGCCCAGTTCGAGGAGCTGCTCGGTCAGGTAGCTGCCGTCCTGGCCGGTGATGCCGGTGACGAGTGCTCTTTTCATGGTCGGAAGTCGGGGTACGCCCGGTCCCTCTCGTTGATAAGGAGGGCGCCGGCCTCCGGCCACTCGATGCGGAAGGCCGGATCATCCCAGCGCGCGCCGCGGGCGCTCGCGGGCGCGTAGACGTTCGTGACGAGGTAGTAAACCTCCGAGTCGTCTTCGAGCGTCAGGTAGCCGTGCGCGAACTCCCCGGGCAGGTAGAGCGCGAGGCGGTTCTCGGCCGACAGCTCGACGCCGAACCACCGGCAAAAGGTCGGCGAGCCGGGCCGCAAATCCACCCCCACGTCGAAGACCCGCCCGCGCGTGCAGCGCACCAGCTTGGCCTGCCCGTGCGGCGCGACCTGGTAGTGCAGCCCGCGCAGAGTCCCCCGCCGCCGGTTGTAGGAGACGTTGCCCTCGACGAACCGGCTCTCGACGCCGAGGTCGGCTAACTCCCGCTCCGACCAGGCCCGTGCGAAGAAGCCGCGCTCGTCCTCGAACCGCTGCGGCTCGATCACGTAGCCGCCCTCGATATTCATTCTCTTGGCGATCATGTTTCCGTGAATGCGGCCTCGCGGCCGGGGTTGAAGGCTCAGGCCCCACCGGGCGGCCCCGAGCGACGGGGCCGGAGGCCGGCGAGCGTTTCCCTCACCGGGGTGGTGATCAGCCCCCTGAAGCGCTCGCCCGAGACGAAGGGCACGTACAGGGCACAGAGGAGCCACTTGGCGCGCCGGTTGAGCTGACGTTCGTCCCACGCCGCGCGCAGCAGGTGGGCGACGCTGCGCATCTTGCGGCCGGCCTCCGCCTCCTCGGCCGCGAGTTCCCCCCGCTCGACGGCAATCATCTCGCGGTTGAGCCGCCGCAGCCCGGCGTCTTCGAGCAGCGGGTCGAGCTTGCGCCGCATCCGCAGCATCGAGCCGTACATCCGCGCGCGGTTCCGGCTAGAGCTTACCGGATGCGCGCGGACGAGCGCCAGCGTGCCCGGCGAGTTGTCGAACTCGAAGCGCGCGCCCGCCAGCGCGCAGCGCAGCCAGAAGTCCCAGTCTTCGGCCGGCGGCAGCGCCTCGTCGAAGAAGCCGGCGCGCTCGGCGGCGCGGCGGCGGACGAGCGGCGCGTTGACGACCGTGAAGTTGGCGCGCAGCAGCGCCTCCAAGACCTCGCGCCCGGCCCCCGAGACGCCGCCCGCCC
>JALZHT010000659.1 GCA_030860645.1 Acidobacteriota bacterium | reverse complement strand
GGCTGCGGGCGCGCTCGCCGCGGAAGTCGCCGGGCCGGAGGGCGCTCGAAGTGTTGACGACGCCGTCGTCCGTGAGGCGCGAGAGCGTGTAGGAGGCGCGCAGCCGCAGCGAGAGGCCGCGGGCGCGGAGGCGCTCGCGCGCTTCGAGCGTGAGGCCGTGGTAGTGGTTTATATCAGGTGAATAATGTATCGCATGTGAATTCTCGTGGATTTAATTGCTATTTGCAATTAGAACACCTTTGGCGATGTTTCACATTAGATAGTACAGAAATCTATAGCTATGAACCGATGCGCGAGGACTGGCGGCGAAACTGTGGAAAACTTGACAGGGGAATTGTCATGAAAATTAACTCTCATGACACCTGCTCTGGTCTTCCCTCGGCGACTACAAGATGCTCGCCCTCATACTCACCGGCCGCTTGGACGAAGAACTCGCGCGGTTAACCGGCACAGCCTGAGTGGCCCTGATCATTTCTGGCTCTGCGGCAGCTTAAAGCCGAGGTAAGTGCCGTTGCTGATGCCCATTAAAGCCAACAAGGTCGCGCTGAATTCCGGCATGGACAATCTGTTCCACACCGAGACGACAAAGAGGACGACCAGCACCAGCGTCCAGACGAACATTTGAAAGCGGTGGAAGCTGATGCCGACGCCGGTGTCGGTCAAGATGTCCTTGATCAGTCCTTGAGACGCCTGTGGTGCGGCGTCGGCCATCAGCTGCTCAATCCGCGCGTTCACGTTTGTGAGCTGAGTGTTTTTCCCGTTGAGTGCCTGCTGTAACTCATCCAGTTTAGCTGCCGCCGGCCCGGCCGCGATTTGCTCTTTGAGCTTTGTAATCTCGCCCTCCAAGGTCGCCTTCTCGGCTTGCAGCGTTTCGAGTTGACTGCTCCCGGTGCCCTGCCGCCCCATATCAATGACCGCCGAGCCGAGGAACGTGCCTGCGCCGATACCGATCAGGCCGAGGACGGACGCGGTAAGGATGTCGTGTGCGCCGGTGATCTGCCAGATGTAGAGAAATGAGGCGACCACCAGACAGAACCAGACTGCCATCTGGACGCGGGCGAGGCTGAACGTCTTACGCCGGGGCTGCCCGTGGGCATCGAGGCCGCTTGGCTGCGGCCCGATGTCCCGCAGGATGTCGCTCTTCACAGCCAGCCAAAGTAATAAGCCGATGATAAATAACA
Organism: Acidobacteriota bacterium; assembly: GCA_030860645.1. Taxonomy (GTDB): domain Bacteria; phylum Acidobacteriota; class Blastocatellia; order Pyrinomonadales; family Pyrinomonadaceae; genus QHXN01. Next base: position 1,765 of record JALZHT010000659.1, on the reverse strand, counting down.
GCACGATGCTGTAAGCCACGAACCGGTACTTGCGAATGCGCACGAGGTTGAACTTCGCTACGCTGGTCGGCACGGCGTAGGCGTTCGCCAACCCGACGCTTATCTCCGTCGGGCGGCGATAGAAGGAATCTCCCCTGAGCGGTGGCGCGCCTAAAAGGTCGGCCCACGCCTCGTCTGACTTGTCGCTGCGCTGGAGGTGGTATTGCAGCGTCCCCTCGTCGGGTCGGGGCGCGCCTGACTCGGGCTCCAAGCCTTCAATCTTTCTCCCATCCAGGTACAGCGCGATTTCTTGCTTCTCACAATTTTCCCTCTTGCCGCCGGTCGCGTCATCTATGCATTTCGCTTGGTTACTCAGGCTTTGCAGGTTCTGCACTTGCACGACGATGATGTCGCCCAGGCCGGCGCTGTTCCGCAACACTTCGTCTTTGTCTCCCGTCCTGTCTCTGTAACCGAGCCGGTACACGCCTGTGACGTTCGGTTTGGGCGGCGGGTATGTGAGTTGTACCTGCCCGAGCGACAGCGGGTTGCCTTTGTCATCGAGTAGTTGCACTGTCTGCGGCCCTGAGAGGTTGGCGGGCGGGGTAATCGTGATGTTCCCTTGGGCATCCTTCTGGGGCTGCACCGGCGGCCGGTCGCCCACCTTGACTGAAACCACCTGCCCGGCTATCGCGGTATCAATGCTTCCGTCAGCCTTCTTGATAGTCAGGACGACGGTATTCGGCTTGGCCTGATCAGCGATCGTGGCGGGTGTCGCTGTTACCGTCTGCGCTGAGCAGACTCCATTAAGCAGCAGCAGCAGGGTCGGGCAGACGAAAGCCATAACGAGACGCTGCCCTATATTCCACTTCCTGTTTTCAGCGGAATTCATGAGTGTCTCCTTTAGAGATGGAGTTGCTGTCTACGCTCTGAGCGGTCGGGGTGAAGAGTGGTCAGGCCCGTGGTGTTATGGCTCGCTAAGAGCGCGATATCTACCCGATAGGATGAGCGCAGCCTACGCCAAGTATATGCGCCTGTCAATCAGTTTTTACTGCTAAAGAGTCCTGCTAACCGCCCAAGACTACGTACCCACTTAGTAATGACAATCGCCACCGTAACGTTTCAATCTGCTCGCGGTGTCGAGCATCTCTAAGGATGTTTTTCAATTATGACCTGGGTTGGCAAGAGTCTTCTGGTCTTAGCATGATTTGTCTATCTGCTCTCTTGAATTCAACTTGTACCCGACTAAAAATCCAAGCGCACGCCGACTCTGACCGTGCGCGGCCGCATGGTGCGCGTCGGGACGAGGAAGGTGTCGAGGAAGGCGCGGCGCTGTTCGGGGAGCGCGTCGGGGCGCAGGGCATTGAAGTTGACGAACTCCGCGCCGAAGGTGAAGACCGTCTTGTTGAGCACGTTGTCTATTTCGACGGCGGGGAGCAGGCGCGCGCCGCCGCCCAGACTGAACTCGCGCGCGAGGCTGAGGTCGAAGGTGAAGAGGGCGGGGCCGCGCCCGGCGTTGCGCGGCAGATTCCCGGTCTGACCGATGAGGGGCTGGCGGAGTGATTCGAGCAGGCGCGGGTCGGGAGGCTCGCCGGGCCGCCGCCAGCGCAGCAGCGACGGGTCGCCCGTGAAGACGGGGCGGTCGTTGCTCACGTCGTCGAGGTTGCGGTCGGCGCCGCCGAGCGAGACGTTGAAGGGCGCGCCCGACGCGACGCGCAGGATCGCGGCGAGGCGCAGGGAGGCGAGCCACGCCGGCGCGTCGAGCGTGCCGGAGAGGGCGAAGCGGTGG
>JALZHT010000658.1 GCA_030860645.1 Acidobacteriota bacterium | reverse complement strand
CAACAGAACGAGGGCCTGACCGTCTGCGTCTTCGACCGCGAGGGGAGCGCGGAGGAGGACGCCTCGCTCGTCCACATCGAGCGCCTGCGCGCGTGGCTCGCCACCTCGCCTTCGGTGTCGAAGCGCGTCGAAGACCCGGCGGCCTTCTTCCTGAAGGACGAGCTGCACGTGGTCGAGTTCGCCGCGCCGCTCCGCTTCGAGGGCCGGGCGCTCGGCGCGCTCGTCGTCGGCTACGACCGCCGCGCCGCCTGCGGCCAGACCGAGGAGCGCCTGGTCGAGGCCGCCGCGCAGCAGGCCGCGCTCGCCGCGCGCATCTCGACGCTCTACGACGCCGCGCGCTCGGCCTCCGTCACGCTCGCCCGCGAGGTCGAGCGCCGCACGGCCGAGGCCGAGAGCCAGCGCCGCTTCACCGAGGCCATCATTGACAGCCTCCCCGTCTCGCTCTACGCCGTTGACCGCCACCACCGCGTCGTCGCCTGGAACCGCAACCGCGAGCTGGGCGGGCAGGGCATCCCGCGCCGCGACGTTTTGGGCCGCAACGTCTTCGAGGTCTTGACGCGCCAGCCGCGCAAGCAGCTTGAGGCGGAGTTCCGCCGCGCCTTCGAGACCGGCGAGATCGAGCGCATCGAGCAGGAGGGGCAGGCCCCGGACGGGAGCCTCCGCCACTGGCTCGTCAGCAAAGTCCCGATGCGCATTGACGGCGGGGAGGTCTCGCACGTCATCACGGTCGGCGAGGACATCACGGAGCGCGTCGTGGCGAGCCGCGCCGTCGCGCGCTCGGAGAAGCTCGCGGCCGTCGGCCGCCTCGCCGCCGGCGTCGTCCACGAGATCAACAACCCGCTGGCGACCATCGCGGCCTGCGCCGAGGCCCTGGAGTCGCGCGCCGACGAGGGCGTCTACGGCGCGGGCGCGGAGGCGGACGACCTGCGCGAATATCTACAGCTCATCCGCGGCGAGGCGTTCCGCTGCAAGCAGATCACGAACGGGCTGCTCGACTTCAGCCGCGCGCGCGCCGTCCAGCACGCGCCCGTCAACGTCTCCGAGGTGGTCGAGTCGGCGGCGCGTTTGCTGCTTCACCAGAAGCGGGGCGCGGCGATTAAAATCGAGGTGGACATCGCCGGGAGTCTGCCGCTCGTCTCGGGCGACGAGGGGCAGTTGCAGCAGGCCGTCATCATCCTCGCCGAGAACGCCATGGACGCGATGCCCGAGGGCGGCACGCTCACCCTGCGCACGCGGCGCGAAGGGGAGGGCGGCGCGGCCGTCGAGGTGCGCGACACGGGGCAGGGCATCCCGCCGGAGATTCTGGAGAAGATTTTCGACCCGTTCTTCACCACGAAGGAAGTCGGGCGCGGGACGGGGCTTGGCCTGGCGGTCTGTTATGGTATTGTAACGGAGCACGGCGGGCGCATCACGGTCGAGTCCGCCGCGGGGCGCGGCAGCGTGTTCACCATCCGGCTGCCGGCCGAGCGAGAACACCTGACGGAGAGCCGACCCCTTTGAGCGAGAACCGACAGCCCGCGAGAATCCTCGTCGCCGAAGACGAAGCCAACCTGCGCCTCGTGATCCAGAAGGAGCTGGCGCGCCTCGGCCACGACGTGCGGGTCGCGGCCGACGGCGAGGCGGCCCTCCGGCTCCTCGAAGAGAGCAACGTCGACGTGCTCCTCACCGACATCTCGATGCCGCGCATGGACGGCATGGAACTTCTGCGCCGCGTCCACCAGCGCCCCAACCCGCCCGAGGTCATCATGCTCACGGGCCACGCCACGGTCGAGTCGGCCATCGAGGCGATGAAGCTCGGGGCCTACGACTACCTCTCGAAACCTTACCGGCTGGCGGAACTCGACGCGCTGGTGAAGCAGGCGGCCGAGAAGCGACGCCTGCGCGTGGACAACGCGCGGCTGCGCACGCTCGTCGAGCGGCAGACCTCGACGCCCGAGATCGTCTACGTCTCGGACGCGATGCGCGAAGTGCTCCGCCTCGTCGAGCGCGTCGCGCCGTCGGACGCCTCCGTCCTCATCACCGGCGAGTCGGGCACGGGCAAGGAGCTCGTCGCGCACGCCATCCACCGCCTCTCGCACCGCGCCGAAGGCTCTTTCATAGATTTGAACTGCGCGGCCTTCCAGGAGTCTCTGCTGGAGTCGGAGCTGTTCGGCTACGAGGCGGGCGCGTTCTCGGGCGCGAAGGGGCGCAAGCTCGGGCTGTGGGAGCTGGCCGACAACGGCACGATCTTCCTCGACGAGGTGACGGAGCTGCCGCCGCAACTCCAGTCGAAGCTGCTGCGGGCGATTGAGACCAACTCGTTCTACCGCGTCGGCGCGGTGCGCAAGGTGCAGGTCAACGTGCGGGTCGTGGCGGCCACGAACCGCGACGTGAACGAGGTCGTCTCGGACGGCCGCTTCCGCGCCGACCTGCTCTACCGCATCAACAGCTTCCAGATCAACCTGCCGGCGCTGCGCGAGCGGCGCGAAGACATCGAGCCGCTTGCGCACCACCTCCTCAAGCAGCTCGGCGGCGCGCACCCGCCCGAGCTGGAACCCGACGCGCTCGAAGCACTCAGGGCCTACGACTGGCCCGGCAACGTCCGCCAACTGCGCAACACCCTGGAGCGCGCCACCCTCCTCGCCAACGACGGCCGCGTGACGCTGGCCGAGCTGCCGCCCGAGATCGCCAACCCCTCGGCCTCCCTGCGCGCGGGGCCGATGCCCGCGGGGGTCGCCGCCGCCGGCTCAGCCGCGTCCGGCCCCAACCAGCCCGCCGCGCCCCTGCGCGAAGTCGAGCGCCAGCAGATACTCGCCGCGCTCGAACAGACCGGCTGGCACCGCGGCAAGACGGCCGAGATACTCGGCATCTCGCCCTCGACGCTCTACCGCCGCCTGCGCGACTACAACCTCACGCGCCGGCCCTGACGGGGAAGAAGAGTAAAAAGGTAAAAGGCAAAAGTCAGAAG
>JALZHT010000005.1 GCA_030860645.1 Acidobacteriota bacterium | reverse complement strand
GGACTGCTCCGGCCGCCTCATCGCCGCCCCTCCGGCCCCGCGCTCGCGCGTGAGTCGGACGGAGGTGTACCCCGTCTCAACTGCCGGGTGATACACGGTGAAACATACTGTCCGTCGGTGTGTTTCGCGCCGAGACATGCCAACCGGGATGGCCTGGACTCAGAGCTTCAGAATTATATAGTTATTGCATTTTCATGGATTAATTCTAGCGAGGCATAGTGCTTGCTAACCGCCACTGTGCTGCAACAATTCGAGTGACCGTCCGCGGTCGTGTGGTACGACGAAACCGACGACTCAAAGGTTCTTTCAGCGTGCATAGACCGGGCGGGTCGCACAGGTTGCTGCCGGTAATCGCGGGGGTGGATGGAAGAGGCGGCTCGTCGCCGCGATGTTCATCGTCTCGTCGCGCGTCTTAAACCTCATCATCAAAGCGGAAGATTTGGCGTGCAGCCGTCGGCGGCGGCTTCGGACAACTGCGTCCGGGCGCATGAGAACGGACGCCGACTACTCTTCAGCCTCACGTAGCTCACAACACAGACGAACAGAGATAGAAGGAGCGACATGACAACTGCAACCAACCGACGGAGGCTCAACGAGAGAGTCGCGCGCGCCGCGGCGCTCTGCCTGCTCGCTCTGGCGGCGACCTTGTTCGAGGCGCGTGAGGCGCGGGCGCAGTGGGCGACGAACGGCAACAACACCAGCACCACCAACAACGTCGGCATCGGCACCGCGACGCCCTCGCAGATGTTCCACGTCCACAGCGGCGGGACGTGGGCAGGCACGCGCGTGACGACGGCCTCCACGGGCTCGACCATCAACGACGGCGTGCACTTCGGCTACGACGACGCTGTGGGCGCCTACATCTGGAACCGCGAGGCGACCGCCGTCGTCTTCTCGACGAGCAACACCGAGAGGGCGCGCCTCAACGCCGCCGGGAGCTTCGGCCTCGGCACGGCCGCCCCGGCCTCGAAGCTTCACGTCCTGGACAACGACCTGACGCCGGACAACGAACTCTTCGTCGAAACCACTTCGGGCAATTACGGCCCGACCTTGCGGCTCAAGAGCAGCATCCCGGGGCAGAACGCCGACTTCCTCCTGACCGCCACCGGCGCGTCCAACGCCGGCGGCGCCGGCGCCTTCAGGATTTACGACTACACCGCGAACGCCACCCGGTTCTTCATCGCGCCGGCCACGGGCAACGTCGGCATCGGCACCACCTCGCCCTCGCAGATATTCCACGTCCACAGCGGCGGCACGTACTCCGGCACGCGCGTGACGACGGCCGTCACCGGCGGGACCATCAATGACGGAGCGCACTTCGGTTACGACGACGCCTACGGAGCCTTCATCTGGAATCGCGAGGCGAGCTCCGTCGTCTTCTCGACGAGCAACACGGAGAGGGCGCGCTTCGACCCTTCGGGCAACCTCGGCATCGGCACCACCGCCCCGGCGACGAAGCTCCACGTGGTCGGCGACGTGACGGTGACGGGCAACATCTCGGCCAAGTACCAGGACGTGGCCGAGTGGGTTCCCTCCGCCCAGCAGCTCGCCCCCGGCACGGTCGTCATCCTCGACCCCGAGCGCCCCAACCACGTGCTCGCCTCCACGGCCTCTTATGACACGGCGGTCGCCGGCGTCATTAGCGAGAAGCCGGGGCTGGCGCTGGGCGAGGCCGGCGAGGGCAAGACGCTGGTGGCGACGACGGGGCGCGTCAAGGTCAAAGTTGACGCCACGCGCGCGCCCATCCGGATCGGCGACCTGCTTGTGACGAGCGACCGGCCGGGCGTGGCGATGCGCTCCGAGCCGGTGGCAGTCGGCGGCCGAAAAATGCACGCGCCCGGCACCATCATCGGCAAGGCGCTGGAGCCGCTCGCGGGCGGGGCGGGGGAGATTCTTGTCCTGCTGAGCCTCCAGTGACTCGGGGCGCTTCGGACGGGTGGGCGCTCGCAAGCGCGCCTGCGACTCGGGACATCGGTTAAAGGAAGAGAGGGAAAGGCACATGACGGACAGGATCGCACGGCTGAAGCACAATCGGAGAGCGCCGCGTGTCGCCATCCTCTTGGCGTGCGCGCTGGTGGTCTTGTGTTACGCGGAAGACGCGTCGGCGCAGTGGGCCACCAGCGGCGCCAACATCACCAATACCAACGCGGGCAACGTCGGCGTCGGCACCGCCGCCCCCACCTCCAAGTTGGAGGTCTCGGACTCAAGCTCTAACGGCGTCGCGGCGAAGTTCGTCCAGTCCAACGCCGCCGCGAGCAACGGCTTAGTCATTCAAACCCAGACCGCCAGCCCCAACGACATATCCCTGTTAGTGACGTCGAACGCGGGGGCGACCGCCGGCCTGGTGGTGCGTAACACCGGCAATGTCGGCATCGGCACCACGGCGCCGGGCACTTTTGGGACCGGCATCACCGCCAGCGGTCGCATGCTTCACGTCGCTAACGGCGCGGGCCACGCACAACTGATCCTCGGCACGGCCGGGGCCGGCAACCTAGCCACCATCAACATGGAGGTCGGCGACGCCACCGCCGGCAAGCGGGTCTTTCAAACCCGCTACGACGGCGCCAACAACATCGTCAGGTCTTTCTTCTTTAACGAATCCTCGGGGGCCGTGACGCAGGACAACGTCCTGGTGCTAAAGAACAACGGCAACGTCGGCATCGGCACGGTCGCCCCCGCGACCAAGCTCGACGTCGCCGACGCCGTCCATAACGGCGTCGCGGCGAAGTTCGTCCAGTCCAACGCCGCCGCGAGCAACGGCGTATACATCCAGACCCAGACCGCGAGCGAAAGTGACATGGCCCTGTACGTGGTGTCGAACGCCGGGGCGACCACGGGCCTGGCCGTGCGCAACACGGGCAACGTCGGCATCGGCACGGCGAACCCGACGACCAAGCTTCACGTGGCCGGCGACATCCGGGTGGACGGCAACATCTCGGCCAAGTACCAAGACGTGGCCGAGTGGGTGCCTTCGCGCCAGCGCCTCGCCGCGGGCACCGTCGTGGTGGTCGACCCCGCGGGGGTCAACGGGGTGCTGGCCTCCGCCAGCGCCTACGACACGGGCGTGGCCGGAGTGGTCTCGGCGCAGCCGGGGCTCATCCTGGGCGACGCGGGGGAGGGTAAGGTGAAGGTGGCGACGACCGGGCGCGTGAGGGTCAAGGTGGACGCGACGCGCGCCCCCGTCCGCGCGGGCGACCTGCTCGTGAGCAGCGAGCGCGAGGGCTACGCGATGAAGTCGCAGCCGGTGAGGATAGGTAGGAGGAAGATTCACAGCCCCGGCACCATCATCGGCAAGGCGCTGGAGCCGTTAGAGAAGGGCACGGGCGAGATTCTCGTCCTCCTCAGCCTCCAGTAGAGAACCGCCGCCCCGCAACTCGGTTGAGCGGGTGGAGAAGTTATCGAACACAGCCGCCGGACGGGGCCGACGCTCACGCCCGGCAAGGGGAAGTTATGACGACGAGCACAATTGAGAAGCCCTTCAACAGAGTCGCCTGGACGGTTCTCCTACCCGCGTTCGCTCTCCTGCTGGTGCTGACGCAGCCGCAGCAGGCGCGGGCGCAGTGGGCGGCACCCGACGCGCAGGGGAACATCTCCAACACTAACACCGGCAACGTCGGCATCGGCACGGCGAACCCGACGGCGCTGCTCGAACTCAGGGTACCCACGGGCGACGTGGTGAACCGCCTCTCGAACGCCGGCGGCGTGGGCGGCACCCTTGACCTGCGTTACAAGTTCGAGTTTCAGAGGCACCGCGTGGGGCTGACCGACGGGGTCGGCAACTGGCTCTTCTACACGCAGTATTCGCCCTCGAACGCGGACTCCATGGGATTCTTCCCCGGCCGGGTCGGCATCGGGACGGACAGCCCCGGCTACCCGCTCACCGTCAGGGCCAATTCGAATATCGCGCCGCTGAACCTTATCGGCGGCACGGGCAGCATGGAGATTTGGAAGGACGCGAACCCGCTCCCGAGCAGGGCAGTCGCCTTCGGCTCCGCCATCCCCGGCAACCCCGCCGGCGACGACATCCAGCTCTCCACCTACAACGGCTCGGCATGGACGAGCCGGCTCACCGTCTCGAACGCCACCGGCAACGTCGGCATCGGCACGACGAACCCGGGAGCGCTGCTCGAACTCAGGGTGCCCACGGGCGACGTAGTCAGTCGCCTCTCGAACGCCGGCGGCGCGGGCGGCGCCCTCGACCTGCGTTACAAGTTCGAATCCCAGAGGCACCGCGTGGGGCTAAGCGACGGGGTCGGCAACTGGCTCTTCTACACGCAGTATTCGCCGTCGAACACGGACTCCGTCGGCTTCTTCCCCGGCCGGGTCGGAGTCGGCACGGCCGCGCCTGCGTCGGCGCTGCACGTGGTCGGCGACGTGACGGTGACGGGCAACATCTCGGCCAAGTACCAGGACGTGGCCGAGTGGGTGCCGACGACGCAGAAGCTCGCCGCCGGCACCGTCGTCGTCCTCGACACGGGCCGCGACAACCACGTGCTCGCCTCCACCAGCGCCTACGACACGCGCGTCGCCGGGGTCGTCTCGGCGCAGCCGGGACTCTCGCTCGGAGAGGCCGGCGAGGGCAAGACGCTGGTGGCGACGACGGGGCGCGTCAAGGTCAAAGTTGACGCCACGGGCGCGCCCATCCGGATTGGCGACCTCATCGTGACGAGCGACCGGCCGGGCGTGGCGATGCGCTCCGAGCCGGTGTCGTTAAGCGGCGTCTCGATGCACCGCCCGGGCACGCTCATCGGCAAGGCGCTGGAGTCTCTGGAGAAGGGCACGGGCGAGATTCTCGTCCTCCTCAGCCTCCAGTGAGCGGGGCTGCCTCTTTCCGTCAGCGGGAATCAGCACTGGATAGATAAAAGAGGAACTGCAATGAACAGACTAGAGTGGTCGGGGCGCATTCGGTCGACGCTACAGGGCGTAGGCTTGCTCGTGTTCGCCCTGCTAATCATTACGTCGCACCCCTCCGAGGCCCTGGCCGCCGTCGCCGCGCCCACGAGTCTCGCCGTCACCTCTACCCGTAACACGCAAATCAGCGTCAGTTGGGCCGCCGCCGCCGGCGCCGCCCGCTACCAGGTCGAGCGTGCCGCAAACGCCGCGGGGCCTTTTACCGTTGTCGGTAATCCGACCGCGAACAGCTTCACCGACGGTGCTGTGGTCGCGGGCAAGACTTACATCTATCGCGTGCGCGCCATCGACTCGGTCGGCAACCCATCCAGGTACAGCAACAACGTGGTCGCGACGGCGGTGACCTTCACCGACGAGACGCTCACGGCCGGCGTGACGCCCGTCAAGGCGGTTCACTTTACCGAGTTGCGGCAGGCCGTCGATTCCGTCAGGACGGCGGCCGGGCTTCCCAACGCCACCTGGACGGACGCCAACCTGGTCGGCGCGCCGGTGCGCGCCGTGCACATGCAGGAGATGCGTGACTCGCTCAGCCAGGCGTTGGCTGCGCTGAAGGTCGCGGCGCCGCCCTTCACCGACCCGACGCTCGCCGCCGGGGCGGGCGGCACCGCCATCAAGAAAGTCCACATCGAGGAGCTGCGCCGGTACACGGCCAGCGGGGTCAGCGACGAGATCGTCGTCGACCCGGGCACGCTGCCGACAGCCGCCTGCCCCGCGCCGCAGGCGTGGCCCGCGGGGTCGGCCACCATCGTCGCCAACGTCGTCGCCCTGGATCAGGTCCTCTTCTACAACCGCCTGGGCGCGGTGAACCCGGCCGGCATGATCTTCGCCCTGGAGCGTGACGTGGTGAAGATTGACGAGACGAAGCCGCTCGGCCCCGGCAACGCGCAGTTGCGGCGCGACAAGCGCCCGCGCCCGCTCACGCTCCGGGTCAACGCCGGGCAGAAGTTGCAGATCAACTTCAAGAACTGGCTGGCCGCCGACCCGAAGGACGACAACCAGCCGCACACCCGCACGGCCTCGGTGCACGCCATGGGGCTGCAACTGGTCAACGGCATCGCCGACGACGGCTCGAACGTCGGGCGCAACGTCTCCAGCCTCGTCCAGCCCGGCGGCTCGGCGACCTACACCTACTTTGCCGAGCGCGAGGGCAACCACCTGCTCTACAGCACAGCCGCCACCACGGGCGGCGAGGGCGACGGCGGCTCGCTCGCCATGGGCCTCTTCGGCTCCGTGAACGTCGAGCCGCGGGGGGCCGAGTGGTATCGCAGTCAGGTCACGGCCGCAGAGATGAGGTATGCGACGAAGCTGAACGCGGACGGCACCCTCGCTGTGACGCCGGGCCCGACCGGCGGGCAGCCGATCATCTGTTATGACGCCGTCTACCCGACGGGCCACCCGCGCGCCGGCCAGCCCGTGCTCAAGATGCTGCACAACGGCGAGATCGTCCACTCAGACCTGAACGCCCTCATCACGGGGCCGGGCAAAGGTCGCTTCCCGGCGGGCACGTACCGCCCCATCGCCACGGAGCCTGACCGCGAACAGCCCTTCCGCGAGTTCACGGTCGTATACCACGACGAGATCAAGGCCGTGCAGGCCTTCCCGCAGTTCGAGGACGGCGAACTCGCGCACACCCTGCACAGCGTCCGCGACGGCTTCGCCATCAACTACGGGACGGGCGGCATCGGCGCGGAAATCCTCGCCAACCGCCTCGGCGTCGGCCCGATGGGGAATTGCGCCGAGTGTCTCTACGAGGAGTTCTTCCTGTCTTCCTGGGCCGTCGGCGACCCGGCGCAGGTCGTTGACGTGCCGGCCAACGCCCTCGACCCCGAGACCGACCAACTCAAGCGCGGGCCGAAGGCGACGAAGGTGCTCTACCCGGACGACCCGTCGAACGTCCACCACTCTTATTTGAATGACCACGTCAAGATGAGGGTCGTACACGCCGGGCCGAAGGAGCACCACGTCCACCACCTGCACGCCCACCAGTGGCTGCACACCCCGGACAGCGACAACTCCAGCTACCTCGACAGTCAGGCCCTCGGGCCGGGCTACTCCTTCACCACCGAGATCGCGCACGGCGGGTCGGGCAACCGCAACAAGACGCCGGGCGACTCCATCTTCCACTGCCACTTCTACCCGCACTTCGCGCAGGGGATGTGGGAGCTGTGGCGCGTCCACGATGTCTTCGAGTCGGGCACGCCGACCGACGTGGACGGGCGGCCGACACCGAATTCACGCGCCCTGCCTGACGGCGAGATCGCCGCCGGCACGCCCATCCCGGGACTCGTGCCGCTGCCGACCATCGCGATGGCCCCGGTGCCCACCGCACACGTCAGCATCGTCAACGGCCAGCCGCAGGTGTCCCCCAACGGCCACCCCGGCTACCCGTTCTTCGTGCCGGGCGTGGCGGGCCACCGGCCGCCGCACCCGCCGCTCGACACGATAGACGACGGCGGCCTCCCGCGCCACGTCATCACGGGCGGCGTCGCCGTCCACCACGAGTCGAAGGACCCGACGTTCAGCGAGGCGAAGGCGCGGCTCGACTTCGACAAGGAGTTGGACACCGCGGACGCGCGGGACATCCCCGAGGGGGGCACGCCGACCGAGAAGGCGGCCATGGACTTCCACTCGAAGTCTCAGCACTCAAGCTTCACGCCCGAGGGCACGACGGCCGACTTTAAGACCAACGGCCGGCCGGCGGTCGCCGGCGCGCCGTTCGCCGACCCGTGCCGCAACGACGCGGGCCTCCCATTCGGCACGCCGCGCACATACAAGTCGGCGAACATCCAGCTCGACGTGACCTTCAACAAGGCCGGCTGGCACTTCCCGCAGCAGCGCATCGCGGTCCTGTGGGAAGACGTGGCGGCCACCTTGAGCGGCACCCGCCCGCCCGAGCCTTTGTTCTTCCGCGCCAACACGAACGACTGCATCACCTTCTACCACACGAACCTCGTGCCGAAGGTCTACGTGCAGGACGACTTCCAGGTGCGCACGCCGACCGACATCATGGGCCAGCACATCCACCTCGTGAAGTTCGACGTGACCTCGTCGGACGGCGCGGGCAACGGCTTCAACTACGAGGACGGCACGTTCTCACCCGAGGAGGTGCTCGGCCGCATCGAGGCGATCAACAAAGGGGGCGGCCTCCTCAGTTTCGACGGCACCGCGCGCACGCATTTGACCGCCAAGACGCACGCCCTGGGCGTGGCCGGCGCGCAGACGACGGTGCAGCGCTGGTTCGCCGACGACGTTATGAACAGCGGCAGGACGGACCGGACGCTGCGGACGGTCTTCACGCACGACCACTTCGGCCCCTCGACCCACCAGCAGGTCGGGTTCTACCAGGGACTGGTGATCGAGCCGGAAGGCTCGAAGTGGCGCCACCCCGAGACGGGCCAATCCTTCGGCGGTCGCCAGGACGGCGGCCCGACCAGTTGGCGCGCAGACATCCTGTGGGTTAACCCGCAAACCGGCAAGGACGAAAGCTACCGCGAGTTCCTGCTCGAATTCTCGGACTTCCAGCTCGCCTACCAGAAGGGCGGCGGCGGCACGGCCGATCACCCCGTCCCCGACCCGCCCAACGCCATCAGCCCGCCGGCCAAGGACGAGAAGGATCTGCCCGTCCTCGTGCTCCCGGCCGACCGGTGCCCCGGCACTAACTTCGCGCCGCCGTGCCCCGAGGCCGTCTCCGCGGCCGACCCCGGCACGATGGTGGTCAACTACCGCAACGAGCCCCTCGCGCTACGCGTGCGCGACCCGCAGACCAACGGCCAGGCGGTGGACCCGTCCACGGGTCAGGTGACCGAAGCCGGTGACCTGTCACACGCCTTCCGTTCGCTGACCACGCGCGCCGACGCGGACTTCAACACCCAGCCCGCGTACGTCCCGCCGCTGACGCTCGACGTGAAGCCGGGCGACCCGGCCACGCCACTCTTGCGCGCCTACGAGGACGATAAGGTACAAGTCCGCGTCCTCGTCGGCGGCTTCGAGGAGGGCCACAATTTCGGCGTCCAGGGGATGCGTTGGCTGTTCGAGCCGTCCGACCCGAATTCGGGCTTCCGCAGCAACCAGATGATGGGCATCTCCGAGCACTACGAGTTCGAGATCCCGCAGTTCCCGCGCAGCACCAAGGAACACTTCGTTGATTACAGGTACGCGCCGGGGACGGCGGTCGACGATCTGTGGAACGGCCTGTGGGGGATGCTGCGGGCCTACAGCGCCAAGCGCAGCGGGCCGGACGATGTCCTGCTGGAGCTACCGAACAACCCGAAGGGCCTGGCGAAGGTCGAGGACAAGAGCACCTTCAAAGGTGTGTGCCCGCAGACGGCCCCGACCAGACCTTACGACATCACGGCGGTGCTGGCGCGCGACGCGCTGCCGGGCGGGACGCTCGTCTACAACCACCGCGGGAATCAGGGCGGGCGGCTGCACGACCCGACCGCCATCCTTTACGTCCGCACCGAAGACCTTGACGCTGGCGGCAAGCTCAAAGCCGACCTGCTCGCCGAGCCGCTCATCCTGCGGGCGAACGCCGGCGACTGCATCGAGGTCACTTTGCGCAACAACCTCCCGGCCGGGCGGCTGCCCGACCTGGACGGCTACAACACGCTGCCCATGATCGTCAACGGGTTCAACGCCAACGACGTTGACCCCTCTAACGAAGTCGGGCTGCACCCGCAGCTCGTCTTCTTCGACGTGAGCCGCAGCAACGGCATGAACGTCGGGCACAACCTCGTGCAGACCGTGAAGCCCGGCCAGAGCACGAACTACCAGTGGTACGCGGGCAGCGTCAGCGTCGTGAACAACACCTGGGTCGGCACCCCGGTCGAGTTCGGCGCGACCAATCTCACGTCCTCCGACCCGATCAAGCACAGCAACAAGGGGGCCATCGGCGCCCTCATCATCGAACCGCGGGGCGCGGCCTGGCCGGAATTCGAGACCATCCCGAACCCGGACACGAGCAGCTCCGTCGCCTACGTGAAGACGCGGGCGCAGGTCACCGTGACGAAGGCGGACGGCAGCAGCTTCCGCGATTTCGTCCTGCTGTTCCAGAACGACCTCAACCTCAGGTACGCCGACGGCTCGCCGGTGCGGAACACGGCCGAGGCCGAGGACGCCGAAGACTCGGGCCAGAAGGCGTTCAACTACCGCACAGAGCCTTTGTGGAAGCGCATGGACTACGCCCCGCAGACGCACCTCAGTTGCGGGCAGGACGATGCCGGCAACCTCGTCACCGACTGCACGCGCAACCGCGACTTTACGAACGTGCTGTCGAATTCGATTGTAGGCGGCGAGGATCCCGTGACGCCCGTCTTCACGGCCCGCGCCGGCGAGCCGGCCCGGTTCCGCATCCTGCACCCGGGCGGACACGCCCGCAACAACGTCTTCCAGTTGCACGGTCACATCTGGGAGGAGGAGCCGTACACGTCCTCCTCGACCGTGCTCGGCGCCAACCCGCTTTCGGAGTGGAAGGGATCGCAGTACGGCGTTGGTCCCGGCAGCCACTTCGACCTGCTGCTCAAGAACGGGGCCGGGGGGTCGTTCAGGGTGCCGGGCGACTACCTGTTCCGCGACCAGGGCTCTTTCCCCTTCGACGGTGGCTTGTGGGGCATCTTCCGGGTGATCCCGTAGGTTGCTGAAAGCCGCCAACTCGCGAGTAAACGCCGCAGCGGAGCGCAGCCTGTCGTCAAAGGGCTGCGCTCCGCTGTCTGCGGGCTTTGACGGGCAGTAATCGAAAGCGTCACGCTGCCCGCGCCGCTTTTCAGTTGAACGGTTTTCTCTGACCCGCGCGGCGCGGGCGGGGGCGTGATGGGCGGCTCGGCGGGCCTCGCCGCCCCGCCGCGCCGCGTGTTACATCGCTCTCAGACACTACCCGCCCCGCCGGGCGAGGTTGGCGATGACGACGACTAACTCGGTCAGCTCCACCGGCTTCGAGAGGTGTATCTCGAAGCCCGCGCGCATCGCCCGCAGGCGGTCTTCAGCCCTCGCGTAGGCCGTCAGCGCGACGGCCGGCGTCCTCCCCCCGGCCCCGGGCGGCAGCGCCCTCACCCGGCGGATCAGCTCGTACCCGTCCTCGCCCGGCATCCCGATGTCGCTGACCAGGACGTCGAACTTCGCGCCCGCCACGGCTTCCAGGGCCTCCCGCGCTGACGAGGCCGTAGACACCTGAGCCCCACACTGGCCGAGCCCCGCGGAAAGCAACTCGCGCGCGTCCGGCTCGTCGTCCACGACGAGCACCCGCAGACCGTCCAGCCGCTCCGGGCACTCGTGCGCGTGCAGCGTGTCCCGGGCCGCGGGGCGCACGCGCTCTTCCACGTCCCCCCTCCGGTATACGGGGGTGACCGGCAGCGTCACGGTGAAAGTGGAGCCTGCCCCCTCGCCGGCGCTGTCCGCCCGGACGTTGCCACCGTGCAGCTCCACCAAGTGCCGCACGATGGCGAGGCCCAGCCCCAGCCCCCCGTGTTGGCGGGTCGTCTTCTGGTCGGCCTGCCGGAAGCGCTCGAAGACGTGGGGCAGGAACTCGGGTGAGATACCCTCACCCGTGTCGCTGACCGCTATCTCGACGCGGGAATTTACACGCCCCAGACTTACCCGAACCCGCCCGCCCCGGGGCGTGAACTTGACGGCGTTCGCCAGGAGGTTCCACACCACCTGTTGGAGCCGGGCCGGGTCGCCCATGACGGTTTCTACACCGGTGTCGATCAGCTTCTCCAACCGCACGCCCTTGGCCTCGGCCGCGGGGCGCGCGGCGTCCACCGCCGGGTCGATAAACGAGTGCGGGCTGACCGGCATGACGTCCAGGCGGAGCTTACCCGTGACGATGCGCGAGACGTCCAGGAGGTCGTCGATGAGCTGCGCCTGCGCGCGGGCGCAGCGCTCGATGGTCTCAAGCGCTTTAACCGCCCCCTCGCCCTCGACCTGCCTGCCGCGCAGCAGGTGCGACCAACCGAGGATGGCCGTGAGCGGCGCGCGCAGTTCGTGTGACACCGTGGCGAGGAACTCGTCCTTCAGGCGGTTGGCCTCCTGCGCCTCGCGCAGGAGTCGTTCGCGCTCCTCCTCGACCCGCTTGCGCTCGGTGATGTCCGACGCCTGGACGATGAAGAACTCGACGCGCCCGCCCGAGTCCTTGACGGCCGTGAGTGAGGCGTCGGCGACGCGGGTGCCGTCAGCGGCCTGGTACAAATCCACGCTGAAGACGGGGGCGTCGGAGCGCGCTGCCTCGGCGAGGCGGGCGGGCCAGCCCGCCTGCATTTCCGGCAGGCCATCCCACCAGGGCGTCTCCCAGAAAAGCCGCCCCAGAACCTGCTCCCGCGTGATGCCCGCGGCGCGCAGCGGCAACTCGTTCACGTCGAGCAGGACGCCTTCCGGCGAGAGGATAGCCATGAACTGGAACTGCTGGTTGAAGATGAGGCGGAAACGCTTCTCGCTTTCCCGCAACGCTTCTTCCGCCTGCTTGCGGCGGGTGAGGTCGCGGACGACGGCCTGCACCGCAGGCTTGCCCTGGTAGACTAAAGGGGCGGAGGCCAACTCCCCGTAGATTTCCGTCCCGTCGAGCCGGATGAACTTAATCTCCGCGGGGGGCGGCGTCTCCCCCCGGCTGATCTTCTCGATCCGCCCGCGGATGACCCCGTGGTAATCGGGGTGGATCAGATCCGCAATCGCTCTGCCGACGACCTGTTCGGGGCCCTCGGCGCGCAGGAGTTTCGCCCCGGCGGTGTTGATGAAGAGCACCACCCCTCCGGCGTGGACGGCGATGGCGTCGGGCGAGAGATCGACGAGCCGCTGGAAGCGCTCCTCGGATTCGCGCAGCCTCTCCTCCGTCAGCTTGGCCTCGGTGTTGTCGCGCAGGATCTTGGCGAATCCTCGCGGGCGGCCCGCCCCGTCGCGCAGCAGCATCAATAGACCGTCGGCCCAGAAGCGGGAGCCGTCCTTGCGCAGGTGCCAGCGCTTGTCCTCGGCACGCCCCTCTCTGAGCGCCGTCTCCATCTCCCGCCGGTCGGCCCCGCGCTCGCGGTCCTCGGGCGTGAAGATGATCGACGCGTGCTCGCCGACCCACTCCCCTTCGGCGTACCCGAGCAGGCTCCCGACGCCCGGATTCCAACTGGCGACGCGCCCCTCAAGGTCTGTTACGAAGACGGCGTAGTCGCGGACGTTCTCCGCGATCAGGCGGAAGAGCTCTTGACTGTCGTGGGAAATCTCTTTCGTCATCCGCGTCGCTTAGACGGGAGCCGTGGGGCGTCGCCTCGCGCGGCGTAGCGGCCGAGGATCTCATCGAGCAGCACGGTCCTGTCGGGCACACCTTCTCTCCTTGAAATCCTAAAACGGGGGCCGAGATTGTCAGGGGGACAGCTCCAGACTAAAACCTTCCGGCGCGGGAGTCTAGGCCAGCCCGGCCCAGGTTCTTAAAAAGAGAGCCGGGACTGTTCACAAAATGGCCGAAAGGTAAAGAGACGTGAAGCTGAGTCACAGTCCAGGCGGGGCTTTCTTGACCCGCCTGTCTATGTCACCAACTTCCGTAATGTAAAGAACTCACTATGAACGGCAATGACTCCCCCGCAGGAAGTATGCACAAGCGGCCCCTTCCTGAATCCCTGACTTTCTTCACCTCCGCTACGGCCCCACCGACCGCCAACTGAAAATCGTTGCCATTGACAACGAATCAACCTCAGCTTACACTGTCCCCGATTTAGTTGCTGTTAGCAACGATTGGGGAGTTCGATGACGCACACGCCGGACAGCGCTTTGTTACGCGAAGTGGCGAGATTGTACTTGCAGCTTCAGCGCTCGTGCGTCGCCGCCTGCGGCGACACCAGCTCGACTCAATGTTTCATTCTCGGTGAGGTTTACCGCAGCGGGCCTATCACCCAGGCGGATTTGGGAAGGAGACTGGCACTCGACAAGAGTTGGATCAGTCGGGCGGTGGAGGCTTTGGCGCAGGAAGGCTTACTGGTGAAGGAGTCGGCCCCTGGAGATCAGCGCACGGTAGTTATCTCACTGTCTAAGATGGGGAAGAGACGAGCCGAAGAACTCGACAGACCCCTGAACGCTCAGGCCGAGCAGATCATAGGCCGCATACCACCAAAACAGCGGCCCGGTATTTACGAATCATTGCGACTGCTGCGCGACGCCTTACGGGCGGAGACGGATGCCGAGGCATCTGTCAAAGCCCGGAAGGCTAAATGCGTTAGTTAACCCAACGTCCATCATCATTGTCGCACGCTCATGCTACGGCTTACGCCGAGAGTCTGGAAGTGTGCCCGCAGTGAGCCGGCTGAGGGTTTGAACACGAAGGAGATGACCGTGGCACGGCGACTAATGATTATTAGAGCAGCACTCCCCCTCTTACTTTTAAGCGCCCCGCTGGGTAATGTGCTCACTCCCGGGGCGTCGGCACGTTCCGCGCCGGTTGAACCCGGGGCCGGCGCGTGGAAGACCTGGGTGATCACATCCGGCACCCAAATACAGACGCCCGCGCCGCCGGGGCCGAAGGCGACGAAAGAAGAGCTTACAGAGTTGTTGTCGCTACAGACGCGGCGGAGTCAGGGCGCGCTGGAAACGATTCGTTATTGGGACTCCGGCTCCCCCTCTTACCGCTGGAATGAAATCGCCTTCAAGGTGGCGACGGACAGCACGTCGGGCGTCGTCACCGAGCGGATGCTGGCGCTCTTAAACGTGTCGATCTACGACGCGACGGTCGCCGCGTGGCACGCGAAGTATAAATACAACCGGCGGCGGCCGGCGGAGGTCGAGGCGAAGCTGACGCCCGTTGTCCCCGCCCCCGAAAGCCCTTCCTACCCTTCGGAGCATGCGGTAACCGCCGGGGCCGCGTCGGCGGTGCTCTCTTACCTCTTCCCCGATAAAGCCAAATTTCTTGCCGATAGAGCGGAAGAATGCGGCAACTCTCGACTCCTGGCCGGGGTTCAGTATAGGAGTGACGTCGTGGCCGGCCTCCGGCTCGGGCGCCAGATTGCGGCGCCGGTCATCGAGCGCGCAAGAGCGGACGGCTCGGGCGCGAAATGGACTGGCTCCGTACCGACCGCGCCCGGTTTATGGAGCGGCACAAATCCGTATGATCCGCAGATGGCGACGTGGAAGACGTGGGTCTTGTCTTCGGGCAGCCAACTCCGCCCGAAGCCGCCCGCCTTTGACGCCGCCGCGATGGCCGAAGTGAAGGAGGCCGCCAAAAATCCCAGGGCACGGCGAGAGGCTTATTACTGGGCCATCACCTCGCTGCCGAGATACTGGAACGACTTGGCCTCTTTGAAGATATTCGAGTACAAACTTGACCGTAACCCGCCGCAGGCGGCCCGCGTCTACGCCGTCCTGAGCACGGCTTATTACGACTCGCTCGTCGCCTGCTGGGACGCGAAGTATGCCTACTGGGGAATACGCCCTTTCCAGTACGATCCTGAATTCAAGCCGCTCATAACGACCCCCAATTTCCCCGGCTATCCTTCTGGGCACGCGATGCTTTCGGGGACGGCCGCCGCAGTGCTCTCCTACCTGTTCCCCGCCGACGCGGAATTTTTTAACAAACAGGCCGAAGCCGCGGCCGAATCAAGGCTGCTGGGCGGTGTCCACTTCCGTCTCGATAACGAGGTCGGGCTCGCCCTGGGGCGCTCGGTCGCCGCGGTAGCGATTGAACGAGCCCGCCAGGATGGTTCGCAACAGCTCGGAGGACGAAGAGAAAGGTAGCCGGAGTTCCCCGGCCCGCCGCTCGCGTGAAGGGATTGAAGTGTATGCTGCCTAAAAAACAGAAGCGGGCGTACGCGGAGTTTTACCGCTCGGCGCGCAATAACGAAATCATTGACGTCAAGACGACGCTCATGATTCATCTGGCCGCGGCGCTGGCAATCGGCTGCTACCCCTGAATGGAGCACTACCTTGGCGTCGCCAGGGAGGAGGGAGTCACGGGCGACGAGATCGGCGCCGTCCAGGCTATCGTGATGGCGGTCTCGGCCGGTAGAGTGGAGGCCCAGTTCCGCGAAGCCGGCGCGAGGGGCGGGGCTTCGACGCGGAATGAAGACACAAAAGGATAGGGTCGGGCGGGCGGCAAACATATTCTCAGGCCGAAAGCCCCGGAGAGTTTTCAAACAGCTATGGCGCAGGAGGTCAGACTCGCCGGGCAGGGCGCGCCCTGAGAAGAGTCTAATGGGGTTCACTTCCTCGCGCGGTTCTGTTCTATACTCGCCTACGCTCTACCGCACGCCTTCCTGTCAGATTTCGTCTCATCGCGGAGGTTTTAAGATGCGTCACGCCCGGAGGCTCATGACCGCCCTGACCACCTTACTGCTCGCTTCCCTCGTCTGCGTCTCGGGCGTGGGCGCGCAGCGCCGCTTCTCGGCCGGGGCGGTGCCGCCGCCGCGCTTCGCCGACCCGGGGCGCGCGCGCAAGCTGGCGGCCGCCTTCCCCGAGATCGAGCGGCAGTTCACGGCCTGGTTCGAGCGGTATCGGAGGCCGGGCGCCGTGATGGGCATCATCGTCGACGGGGAGCTGGCCTGGGTGAAGACGGCGGGCGTGCAGGACACGCAGACGCGCGCGCCCGTCACGCCCGACTCGGTATTCCGCATCGCCTCGATGACCAAGAGCTTCACGGCGATGGCCGTCCTTAAGCTGCGCGACGGAGGCAAGCTCTCTTTAGACGACCCCGTCTCGCGCTACGTGCCGGCGCTCGCCGAGCTTCCCTACCCGACGAAGGACTCGCCCGAGATCACGATCCGTCACCTGCTCACGCACTCCGAAGGCTTCCCCGAAGACAACCCGTGGGGCGACCGCCAGTTGGCGCAGAGCGACGAGACGATAAGGGAATGGATGCGCGCCGGCATCCCCTTCTCGAACCCGCCGGGCGTGGCCTTCGAGTACTCGAACTACGGGTTCGCCATCCTCGGCCAGGTCGTCGCCCGTGCCTCGGGGCGGCCCTACGCGCAGTACGTCCGCGATGAAATCCTCCGGCCGCTGGGGATGAGCGCCAGCACCTTCGAGGTGAGCGAAATCCCGCGCGAGCGCGTCGCGGCCGGGTACCGGCGGGAGGACGACGCGTGGAAGGCCGAGGCGCTGCTCGCGCACGGCTCGTTCGGCGCGATGGGGGGCCTCTGGACTTCGGCGCGCGACCTCGCACGCTACGTCGCTTTTCTGATGTCGGCCTTCCCGCCGCGCGACGACCCGGAGCGGGGGCCGATCTCGCGCGCCTCCGCCCGCGAGATGCAGCAGGCGTGGCGGGCCGAGGCGACGAGCGTCTTCCGCAACTCAGTCGACGCCCCGCTCCAGCTCAGCAGCTACTCTTACGGCTACGGCCTCTCCGTCTCGCAGGACTGCCGCCACTCGTACGTCGTCAGCCACGGCGGGGGCCTGCCCGGCTACGGCTCTTTGATGCGCTGGCTGCCGGAGTACGGCGTCGGGCTGATCGGGATGGCGAACGTCACCTACGCCGGCTGGAACGGGATGTTCAACGACGCCGTCGCCGCCTTGCACCGCACGGGCGCTTTGCAGAAGCGCGTCGCCGAGCCTTCGCCCGCGCTCCTCGCGGCGCAGGGGGACGTGTCGCGGCTCGTCAACCGGTGGGACGACGCCCTGGCGTCGCGCATCGCCGCCGACAACCTCTTCATGGACGCGCCCGCCCCGCGGCGCGCCGCCGGCTTCAAAGAGCTCGCGGAGAGGCACGGCGCCTGCCGCACGGGCGCGAAGATCGACGCCGAGAACGCGCTGCGCGGGTCGTGGAAGATGGCGTGCGAGCGCGGCTGGGTGAACGTCTCGATCACGCTCGCGCCGACGAGCCCGCCCCGCGTCCAAGCCCTCTACACGGAGTCGGTGATGCCGCCTTCGGAAGAGACGAATAAGGTGATGGAGTCGGTGGTGCGGCTCCTCGGGTCGTGGGACGCGAAGGCCGCCGGGGCCCTGGCCGCCCCCGGCCTCGACCTCGAACGGATGCGCCGACAGTTCGCGGCCGCCTCCGCCTGGGGCGAGTGCAAGGCGGGCGAGGCCCTCTCGGGCGACGGCAAGGGCGAGAGCCTCATCAGGCTCAACTGCGCCAACGGGAGGTTAGGCGCGCGCCTCTCGCTCGACACCGCGACGCACCGCCTCAAGAGCATCGACCTCCTCGCCTCGCGCCTCGACCGCTGCGTGCCGTGAGGAGGTAGACAGTAGTCAATGGATGCTGACTACGCCGTGGGCGTGACGGGCGCGCTCCGGGCCGGGACGTGCACTGAGCCATGCCTCGCCGTCGCCGCCGAGGCGGGCGACCTTGACGGGGCAGCCGGGGCGCACGTCAGTACGAGTCTTGCGGTACGCCCTCCGGGTCGCTCGGAGTGTCAACTCACCTGAAATTCTCTATCAGAATAATGTCCCTATTCAGAGAGCCGCGCGAGCAGACGATGTTTTTCCCGTCGGGCGATACGTCGAAACGAAATATTCGATTCTCCCTAAAATTTGTCAGCGGTTTGGGGTTGTCATGATTTACCGGCTGAATCCAAAAATTGGAGACGCCCTCACGAGTATCGATGTAGATGAATCCGCGATTTGTCCAACGCACCTCGGCCCAATGTTCCGCCGTGTCCGGCACTGTGTCGTACGAATCAAGGAGTGGCCCGCCGTCGAAGGGGAAAATCCCTAACCACATGCGCTTTTCTTCCGGCTTTGGTCGATACCAGCAGGCCATTTTATCCTTGTCGGGGGAGACGGTGGGCCACTGTGCGTAGTAGTCATCAGTCAACTTCTGATTGAGCTCGCCATCAATCCTTACTCTCCATACGGAGAAGCGGTTGGGCTCCTCCTTTGTATAAAAGACCCATTTATTAGCTCCGGACTTGTCGGTTGAAACATAGGGGACGAAGTCTCGTTCGCCCCTGGTCAATTGCTTCTCCTCGCCATTCTTATTCAGGACATATATGTTCGTGAAACCGAAGTTCGTCGCGGCGAACACGATTTCAGAGTCATCTTGCGTGGACATCGGATCAAACTTGCGAAATGTGGCAACAGAATCGGGTTTGCCGCGGGATTGAAAGGTCAGCCGGGTCGATTCTTTCCAATCCTCTCTGATGCTCCAGATGTCCTGATTACCTCCCTCGATAGAGACATAAAATATTCTGTCCTTCGCCCAGGAGAATCCCCAAAAGTCGAACGAAGTTTTATCCCCGCTGGTGATCTGCCTGGCCCCGTCCGGATTATCAATCGGGATAATCCATATATTAGGTTTGATATTAAACTCCACGGCCATGAGTTTGGCGGAGTCCGCCGTCAAACTCACATAGGCGTAATTACTCAACTCCGGGGTGATCTTTTTCGTTTGGCCGTCGGCATAGGAGCAGTGCCAGACGTGAAAAAAGACCGACGACTTATCCTGGGCCGAAAACAGGAGCCCCTCGCCGCCGGCCAGCCACGCGATCTGTCCTACTTCCCCCCACTCTTTACTACTAATCTCCCTCTCCGCTTGTGTCGCCACGTCAATCTCGAATAAACGCATGTCGTAAAAGCCGGTGTATTTTCCGGCCGGGTAGGCAAGTTTTCGGCCGTCGGGCGACCACGCCGGACGGCCGAAGATGTTTGGCCTCTGGCGCTTTTTGAGTTCCTTCCGGCCGTCGCCCCCGATAGTCCTCACAACTAGAGTGGCTTCATTCCCGCTCTGATCCATCTCCACAGATGCGTAGTGCTGAAAGTCCGGTGAAAGGCAAACCGTGTCGGGGACGTCTGACACTTTTTTGATGGGGGTGCCTCCGCTGATGCTTACCTCATAAACATCGCCCCTCTCGCTGTTCGTCGCGTTACGGAAGAAGTAAATTGACTGCTCGTCTCGCGAAAAGGCGAGCATCCCTCTGTACTCGACGTCGCCCGGCTCAACGATCCGGTGCTTGACTAGTGACTTCGCCTCCTTGTACCAGAGGCTCTGCTCCCCGTTATCTTCCAGTTGGGCATAAACAACATAATTGCCGTTGGGCGAGATGGCCGCGTTCAAGGCTCTGCCACTGCTCAGGAATTTCTGCCTGTGTTGCTCGCCGGGATTGGGCACACCGGTCAAGACATACAGCAGCGCGGTGAGGGCGAAGAGCAGACAAACGGCGGCGATGACTGCCCGCTTCCGGTAGGGATGAGGCCCTTCCAGAATGGCGGCAGTCTCCTCGGGTTTTCTGGTCGCTAATTCGAGGGCTTTATAAAATTTGGGTTCGGCCTTATTTCTTTTCGCTTCTCTTTCGAGCCTGCCGGGGTCTTCTTCCAGGTACTGAAAGATATAGGTGTTCAGCTTCTCTTCTTCAAGGCCATTCAATTTTTCCGCAGACTTCAATGCGAGTTGATGGCTAAATCGCACCTGGTTCTCGATAGCCTTAGCGACGCTGTAGTCTCTCACCCCCTTAATCCAGTCCTCAATGCTCACCACGCCCTTTTCGAGAACTGTGATATTCGTATTTCCCAGGACGAATTTGAACGCAAAAACCCCGAGGAACGGGGCGACCAAATACGAGTATTGAGCCGGCAGGGCGCTCGGCTCTCTCTCCATGAGATTAAAAGCTATCAAGGTGGCGACGGCGTTGCCTATCATCAGGAAGACCGCATATAAAAGAGAGGGCACGCTAATGCATGCCCTTAGTCTTGCCTTTGATTGCGACGGGACTTCGTAGAGGACGACCAGGCAGGTTAATACCAAACTAAACAGTACTGCGAAATACTTAGTATCTAGCCCTGGATGGGGGGGGAAATCTAGGATCATACTGAAATGTTGAGTGAGGATTAAATGACACCACACCCACTCAGGGGGAATGACCGCAAGGGCATTCTGAAGAGGCTGCTGTTTGTTCCGGCCCTCTGAGCCGCGGCAGAACAATTCGCCGATCAGTCCCGCCGCGGGACACCACTAAGCAACTCGTGAGGAGTTGTGACAATACGCTATCGCATCAAGCGGCGCAGTTGGCGTTCGGCGGACAGGCCGTTCGACGTGACGTAATATGTTTTGAAGCCTTCGTATACACTTTGATGCGCCTTGGTCGGGGCGCCCAGCTCTTGAATCAATTCGGCGCTCTTGAGTTCATTGATGGTTCTGATTAAGTCTTCACGAGTGCTCTTCTCCTCACCCAGGCAACTGGCGAGGTCTTTTAAACGCACCTTCCTTTTTTTTACGATCTCATCGAAGATTTTCCGGGTGTTCGGATCATTGATTAAAATCGAAAGCTCTGGAGTCATCATCACGGCCCTCACGATCAATTCCAAATTACGGTCGAGCAGTTTCCGGCGCGAAATATTAATGCCAGCTCGCCGCTTCTAATTCCGCCCGCCCGGAACACTCAACCGAATCACCTTCGGACAAATTCCGCGGGCTTAACTAAGGTGCGAAGTATATAACCCGCATGCACTCCAATCAAGGCTTTGTTTGAGGAAAGGCCCCGGGGTATGGTTCTATCCTCACGCTCTCCTCCTCGTCGCGGCGCGCGCGCGCGCGTGAGTGCCCGCGCGGTTCGCTCACCCGAGCCGGAGGGGCCTGCCTCATAACATCACTTCCGGCGAACCCGCGTGTGACCTGCCACGCCCCGCCCGCTCCTGCTCGACGAGGCGCATCTGGCGGCTTATCTCGTGCGACAGCGGGAGGTAGATTTCGCGCCCGCCGGCCTCGTCGGCGTAATCCCACAAGCCGTTATGGCAGTGGCGCTCGTCTTCCCATCCGGGGTGGTTGACAACCGGGTAAAGGCACACGCCTTCGACCTGCACGCCAGCCCTCATCGCCGCCCGCACCTCGCCGCAGACGTAGTTGAGCCACCCGGCGCGCGCCTCCCCTTCGGCCCCGGTCTCGGCGACGAGCAGGGGGCGGCGGTAGCGCCCAAAGGTTTCCCGTATGAGGAGGCGGAAAGGCTTGTACAGAGGGTGCGTGCGCGGCAAGGCGCAGGCCGGGTTGAATGACGGCTGGCCGAAAATCCACTGGTTGTGCGGGTAGTAGTTCAGGCCAAGGATGTCCAGGTATTTAGGGTGGCCGCCGAGTTCCGGGCTTAGCCTGCCGGCGAGCATGTCCCAGACCTGGTACTGGGAGAGGCGATAGCTTTCGGCCAGCGGGATTTCTTCCGGTTTCGCGGAGTCGGACACCACGTTGATGACCGGGTCGGTGTGAACGACGCGCGCCCGGGGGTTGACCGCCCAAACCGCCTCCACGCCTTCGACCGTCGCCCGCACCAACTGCGCCTTTAACTCATTGCCCCGCCCCAGCGCGAACGGGTTAAAGTAGCCGACCTCGCCGCCGGCCCACGCAAAGAAGGAAATCTCGTTGACGGGGGAGATGAATAGCGCCCCGTCGGACTCGGCCGTGAGCACTTTGACGAACTCACGCGCGAACCTCGCGAAGCGCGGGACAAATTCCGGCGCGAAGATGTCGAGCCAGTCGGGCCAGCCGTAGTGACACAAGTCCCAGATTACGACCACACCCGCGTCGCGGGCGGCGCGCACCACCGGCAGCGCGCTCGAAAAGTCATAAACGCCCGGCGTCCGCTCGATGAGATGCCAGCGTACGCCGTCACGCGCGGTCAGGATGCCGTGCCCGCGCAGCCGCTGATAGTCCTCGAACGCGTGCCGGTCGTGGGCGGTGGCGCTCACCATGTCGAGCCGCTTCCCGTCCTGGCGTCGCCTGTGCGTCGAGCACTCGAAGCCGCCGATGAAGAAACTCGGCAGTAGAGCCTGGCTCGACAGATTGGCGTCAACTGGCGGGCTCACTCCGGCCTCCCCATCAGGCTTATCAGGACTGCTGCGGCATCGAAGCGGCAGCCGCACGCGCGGCGCTGCCCCTTACGCTTCACCACTATTCGTTGAGAATTTGTGCGCCGGCTGGAAGCCGTACCCGCGCGGCAGGCGGCGCGTGATTGCTCGTCAGGCGTCGGCGGCTCCTTCGCGTTCACGCCTGAAGGCCGAGGCTCTCCACCGGCAGGATGTCGCGCCAGCGGGAGGTTAGCAGCCGGTAGGCCTCACCGGCCGGCGTGATCTTCCGGTCCAGGTCGTATAAACCGACTCTGCTGTGATCCCCTTTGTCCTCCGTCAGACCCGACTCCCAGTCGACTTGATCGGTCAGGCTGTGCCAGGTGAAGCCGAGGACAGGTATCCCGTCCCTTTTAAGGCAGAGCACGTTCGACCATATTCTAGCCAGCCACCCTTCGGCGAAAAACCTGTCGGTGTTAGTCTCCGTATTCATCACCGGCAGGTGGTAACGCTCAAAGTACTGTCTGGTGATGGAGTAGTAGCCGAGGAAGTGTAGAGCCGGCAGCCGCCTTTCCTCCGACTCGACCAGGACTTCTTTATTGGCGTAGTAATCCGTCCCCATGATGCATCTCGCTTTCATTTGCTGCTCCCCGAACCACCTGTACTCCTCAGCCGTCATGCCGTTCCCGAGGAGGTACTCGTAGACCGTGCTGCTCACGTTGTGCCCGTAGGTGAGGTCGAGCGAAAGGAAGCGCCTCTCGTTCAGGTAACTCGCGAGACCCTCGCGGGAGGGGTCGGCCGGGTGGAAGTGCTCGGTTGATTCGCTCTGGATGAAGATGGCGTCGGGTCGCACCCCCAGGATTGCTCTCATCGCCAGGAGGTTCGCGCGGCAAAGGTTTTTCAGCGCCGTCACGTAGCCCCTGCGGGTGGACAGACGCTCGTTCCACCTGCCGAACCGCCCCGACATGACGGCGGTGACGTGCATCTGGCCCACCGGCGTGTAGAGTCGCACCCAGGGGAAGCGCCCGGCGAAGGCTCGGGCGTACTCGGCGAACAGAGGGGGCCAGTCCGTATTTTGGAAATCTCCGACCCAGTCCGGCACTCCGAAATGGCAAAGCTCGACAATCGGCGTGATCCCCAGCTCTTTGAGCGCGTTGAAGGTCTCGTCGGCGAACGCCCAATCGTAGCGGCCCGCGGCGGCGTGGGCTTTGTAGTAAGGGGGGCCGTAGCGCAGGTACTTGAGGCCCAACTCTTTCACAAGCTGGAAGTCTTCGCGCCACCTCCCGTAATGGCCGGTCTTCGCCATCTCGTCGACGCGTTTCGTCTCCCCCGTGGGTAAGACGATTGTCGGGTAGCTGTTTTCGATCCCGGTGGCGAACATGAATCTGGACATGACATCCTCCGGCGGGGCTGATGAGGTCGTCCGCAGGTGGCGGGGCGCGGCGGTCGCGGGAGAGTTAGTGAGACTGAGGGGACGGCGCTTCGGCGCTAGAAACGGCCGGCCCTTCGCCCGCCGTCCGTCTATCCCTGGCGGCTCCCGTCAGGGGCTTAGCGGACGCGGCTCGAATCAGTTATTCGGTCGGGCGACCCTAGATAGCAAACCTTGACGGTCAAAGTCAACAGATATTAGGATACGCGCTCCGAGGAGCAACACAGCCACCCGATTGGGCCGCACAGTACGCCTGATGAAGTGGCCTCACCACCTTACCGTACTTTCGCGCCGGGCCACCCTGTGAGGAGCATTATGAGTAGAGTTGCCCCTTCTTCACGAACGCCTGCTAACAAAATCCACCTGGAAGAGGCCGCCGACCAGATCCTTCAAGCGTGCGAGGACAACGAACGCCGCGGGGAGGGGCCGCCCTTTTTCTTCATCGTCGGCGCGGGCATCTCTAAGCCGCCCATCAAGCTCGCCGCGGACATCATCGTGGACTGTCAGGCGGAGGCCGAGAAATATAAGAGGTCGGCGGGCGCGGCCGGGCGGCGGCCATCGAGTTACGACTACTCCGACTGGTTCGAGGCCGCCTTCCCTCACGCCGTCCTGCGGCAGCGTTACTTGCAAAACCTCATGGAGGATAAGCCCATCTCGGACGCCAACCTGCGTCTTGCTCACCTGCTCATCGGGAGAAGGGTGGCGAGTCTCGTCGTCACGACCAACTTCGACGACCTGCTCACGCGCGGCCTGCGACTGTTCGGCGGGCAGCCCGTCATTTGCGACACCCCGAAATCGGTCGAGCGCATCGATCCCGAGGACGGGAAGAGGCTCCAGGTCGTTCACGCGCACGGCACGCACACCTTCTACGACAGCCGTAATCTACGGCATGAGATTAGGAGCAACGCCGCCACGTCCGCCCGGACAACTGAAACGATGCTGTTCTTACTCGACAACCTTTTGCTGAAGCGTTCGCCGCTGGTGGTCGGCTACGGGGGCTGGCCGGGCGACGTCATCATGACCGCGCTGCGCCGCCGGCTCTGCCCCGGCAGGAGGCTCCCCTTCAGGCTGTTCTGGTTCTGCTACACGGAGTGTGAGTATGAACGCCTGCCGAGGTGGCTGAGGAGCAGCGCCGACGTTGGTTTCGTCGTCCCCAGGCCGCAGGCCGGGGGGCAGGGCGGCGGCTCACAGCCCGCGTTGGACGCCAAGGATGTATTCGAGCAACTGAACAGGACGATGGGCTCTAAAATCCCGCCGCTGTTGGAAGACCCGTTGGGCTTTTTCGCCGAGTCTCTGGAGAACTCTCTTTATGACAAGCACGGTGACGATAGCATTTACCGCGTAGGGAAGGTCATCGACAGGATCAAGCGCGCCAAGGAATTGCTCGACAGGGAGGAGCGGACTTCGAGGGAGGCGCAGGCTGCGGCCCAGTCCCCCCTGGAGAAGGTGCGGGATGCCTTGCGGCTGTCGAAGTACGCTGAGGCGTTGAGCTACACGCGTGAGACTGTCCCGCAAGAAACCGACCTGACGCAACTCTCCGAGCTGATGGTAGCCATGGCGACGGCCGCAGTCGGGCTCAGGGAAAGCCCCGAAGAGTCCCGCCAGGCTTACGACTTGTACACCGCATTCCGCGACGACCTGCTCGGGCGAAATATACCGGACGCGGAGGCGTGCGAGCGCGTCATGGTCGAACTGACGAACGCCGGTAACGTCTTCACCAAGGCGAACCGCCCGGACGACGCGCTCGCCGCGTACAAACTTGCGATTGAACGTTGCGGTAACTACGACGAGCCCGCCTTACGCTTCCAGACGGCGAAGGCTTTATTGGCGATGGGGCACGCTTACATGGCTAAGGGCCTGACGAAGGAGGCCCGCGACGCTTTTGGCCGGGCGGCGAACTACAGGGACAGTCAGGAGCCGCGGTTACTTGAGATTGCGGACAGGGCGGCGCTCATGCGCGACCAAACGGAGGTTCTTATTTACGAGAGGGGCTGACCCGCGTCGCGCAGCGTCAGTTCGCTACTCCGCGGACAGCGTCACTACCTTCCACCCGCCGCTTTTCGCCGCGAACGCCCGCCGGTGAATTTCGGCGATGCACTCGGGCGGGACTTTCGGCTTACGGTCATAGGTTAAGAGGCCGTTGATCTCTTGCTCGATGTCCGTCAACTGCGTGTAGCAGAAGCCCGCCAGGAAAGGGAGCGAGGCGATGCCCTCCATCAAGTCCCGGTACTTGTCGACCAGCTCCTCCGGCGTCCCGAAGGAGTCGTACACCTGATAGAGTTTGTCACGCTGCTCCACGGGAATGCCCTGCGGCAACATCAGGAAGCCGCCGACCTCCGTCAGCATAACGGGCTGGCCCCAGTACTTGGATTTTTCCAGGAAGAGCGGTTTCTCTTGATACCAGACGGTGTTGGGCAGCCGCCCCCCCCTCAAGGTTCCCTGATAGCGCGTCTGCAACCCGCGCGCCGCGGGCGTGTAGTCATGGATGGCGCAAATGTCCGTGATGTCGGTGTGCTCCCAGCCGTCGTTATCGATGACGGGGCGCGTGGGGTCTATTCGCCGCGTGGCGGTGACGATGCGTTCGAGGAAGGCGTGCTGGCCGGGGTGGCTGTTCTTCAATTCGGGGAAGCCCATGCTCTCATTAATCGGGACCCAGGTAATAATGCACGGGTGGTTGAAGTCGCGCCGCACGGCGCGCCGCCACTCCGCCATTAAACTCTCCTCCGCCTCCAGAGACCACGTCCGCGCGTTCGGCATCTCCTCCCAGACCAGCAGGCCGAGGCGGTCGCACCAGTACAACCAGCGCGGGTCTTCTATCTTCTGGTGTTTGCGCACGCCGTTGAAGCCGAAGCGCTTCACCCACTCGACGTCGGCCCGCAACGCCTCGTCCGACGGCGCGGCGAGGTAGCCCCCCGGCCAATAGCCCTGATCCAGCACCATCCTGAGGAAGACGGGCAGCCCGTTGAGGAGCATCTGCCCTTCCCTCAGCTCGACACTGCGGAGGCCGACGTATGATTTCACGCTGTCTATCCGACGCCCGTCCCTGAAGAGATTGATCCGCAAGTCGTAGAGGTGCGGGGATTCGGGCGACCAGAGTTTGGCGTCGGGGACGGACAGCCTCACCAGCGTGGTCGCGGTGGATATACTTCTCTTATGCCGGTCAACGGCTACGCCGCCGTCCAATATTTCCGCCTCCACTTCCCACGTCGAGTATGGCGCGTGGAGGTAGATGCCCAGTTCCACGTAACAATCCCCCTCCCC
This sequence comes from Acidobacteriota bacterium, assembly GCA_030860645.1. GTDB lineage: Bacteria > Acidobacteriota > Blastocatellia > Pyrinomonadales > Pyrinomonadaceae > QHXN01. The sequence continues at coordinate 6,391 of JALZHT010000005.1, read as the reverse complement.
GATGGACGAGGTGATTTTCAGCTCCTGAATGCGTATCGGGGGAGCGCGCTCCAGCCAGACCGTCTGCCAGATGCCGGTCGTACAGTAGTAATCGATGCCCTGCGGGAGGCCGGAGCTTGACTGTTTGCCCCGCGGCTGAAGCGCGTCCTGGCTGTCTTCGACCCGCACGGTCAGGCGGTTGTTGCCGTCGCGCAAGTACGGAGCGATGTCGAACCAGAACGGCACGTGGCCGCCGCGGTTACGGCCGACGAGTTGGCCGTTCACCCACACGGTCGTGCTGTAATCCACCGCGCCGAAGTGCAACAGCACGTCGCCGTCTCGCCACTCGGGCGGCACTTCAAAACTGCGCGCGTACCACACCACCTCATGGATCGCTTTATCGTTGATGCCGGAGAGTTCGCTCTGATAGGGGAAAGGAATGGTGATTCTATCGGCGAATGCGCGCCCGTCGTGCCAGCCGTCGTCGAGCCCCTGTTTAGCTACGTCGAAGGTGAATTCCCACTCGCCGTTCAGGTTTAACCAGTCATTCCTCTCGAACTGCGGGCGCGGGTACTCGGGACGTGGGACTGTCGTTGATGAGGGCTCCATATTTGATTCCGGTGAACTAGGACGAGTCTGCCAGGCGCGAGGATCGGCACCTCGGCATCAGCTTCACGCTTGAGTATAAACTGTCTGGCAGGCTCCATTGCAACATTTCCCCCGAGCTGAAATCCGACCCCCAGTTCAGCCATCGCTTATCTCGAATTATACCCGTGAAACAGCATCACTCCCCTTCCGGAGGCGTCGGGCCGTAAGGTCGCGCAGGTAGAGCGCGACGGCGACCGAGCCGCGCTGCGAACCGTTCCACCTCCGATCACCAACACAACGTGGCCGATTAATTCCCGCCGGGATTCCACGCCCTACCGCTTCAGATGTTAAATAGTCGAACGTGCAATCGGTATCCCGCGGCAGTCTGCCTGAGCGGGCCCGTTACAGTTGCCAGGTGCCCGGCTGACACACCCGTCGCGGCAACGGTAAGTTTCTCGTACGCGAGAGCTTCACCCTCTTCGGGGGGCTTGCGATGTCGGTTCGTATGATCCCACTGGACCTTGTCCTCTGCCGCCAGAGGGGCTAAATGCACCGACGGCCTTAGCCCACTGGCCGCGAGGAAGAGTTCCCCATCCAGCTCTTCAATGACGCCCCGCAAAGTGACCTCGACGCCGCGCAGCTCGTACGTCCCGTTAACGAAGCTACGGAACTGCTCGCCCCACCGATCCAGCGCGGGTAAACGTTCGTCCTTCAGGAAAACTTCGGCGGTGGAATCGTCCGCGTCGGGGATGGGGTTTACCAAGTCCACACCTTCCAGATGAGACAGCGCCTCGTAGGCGCCGCCCCAGCAGGCGGCGATGCCGTAAGGGCACGTCCCCGTGATGCCGATCACGACGGCCGTCCCTCTGGCCGCCTCTGCCACCGCCGCGCGCCGGGCGAAAATCTGCACGGGCGCGGACGCCACGGGTTGTGAGACATCCGCACTCGCCGCCAGCGCCCCCAGTGGTTCGGGGGCTAAGGCCGCTCGAATCCGAACAATTCTAGCCACCGAGGGCACCCCTTTTTTGTTCAGGACGAACATCATGTAGTGCCCTGGCGGGCAGGCGTTCGCTGACTGCGGGGCCGTTACGGTCAGCTTCCCGGCACCAGCTTGGAACCGCAGAAAGACGATGCGCTGATTCTGGTCGAAGGAGTGGGTGACGGAAGCCAGGCGGACCCAGCTCACCTTGCCAATTTCGTTCGGCTTGGATGTCCCTATTTCGAAGGTCGCCCCGTAGTTTACCGACTGCGGGGCCGCCGTTATGTCCGGGCGGGTGCCCTTAAACAGGTACGGGGGAGAAAAAACCTGTGCGTTGCGTTTGCTGTCCTTCGGATCGTTCGCGTTAACGTTGTCCGGCCGGTACTCGCCGCCGCCGGCGCTGAGTACGGTCGCGTCCGGCAGCAGCACGGCCGTCGCGTGGTAGCAGCGGTCAATCGCCTCGGCCGCCAGTTCCGTCCAGGCTTCCGTGGCCGGGTCCCACAGCTCGGCGGCGTGGACGGGTCGGCCCGGCTGTAGGTCGTTGAAGCCGCCGTTGGGGCCGCCGCCGCGCGTGCCGCCGGTCACCAAGATGGTGCCGTCCGGCAGGAGAGTGGCATTGTGCTGGCGGCGGCGGAACTTCATCGGCTGGGTTGCCCGCCACCGCGGCGGGCTTTGGCTCAGGTCGATGACCTCGGCCGCCGCGGTAGGCTCGTGGGTGCCCTGGTCGTTGCCGCCGCCGATGTAGATGACTTTGTCCACGTCATACATGACGGCCGGACAATAGTCGCGGAACCCGTTGGCGCGTTTGCCGCCGGGCCCGTCCAGCGGCGTCCACTGCCCCCCGCCTGTAGTCCTCAGGAGGTAAGTCTGCGCTAGAGGGCCTGACATGAAAACCCGGCCGTCCGACGCGACGTGCATACGCGGGTAGAGCGGCAGGCCGTCAAAATTGAGGGGCGACCCGACGGTGTTAATGATCGCGGACCAGGCGCCTTTATCCCAGACCTGCAAGACGTCGTTCATGACGATCTGCCCGTTGTCCGCCCGGAAACTGCCGGCCAAGACCAGCACGCCGCCGTCGGGCAGGGTAGTGGCCGTTGGGTACCAACGGCCCCTGTTCATGCGGGCGGTGGGTGCCCACTTGTTGGTGGCCGGGTCGTAGAGCGCTGCCTGGTTCACGCCGTCGCCGTCGAACAAATGACCGCCGACCACCAACAGGCGGCCGTCCGGAAGGAAGGCGTGCCCGGCGCAGAACAAGTTGACCCTGGTTCCGTCGGCCAAAGTCGGCTGAGGAGTCTCAGTAACCTGACCATTTTTCGGGTTCCAGAGGGAAGGCGTGCAGTGGTGTACGTCCAGGTCGTCCGTCGGCTGGTCCCGCCGGCCCCAGATCAGGACGAGGCCGTCAGGCAGTACGCTCGTGTGAATTGCTACGCCGGGGAGATCAAAGACCGGTCCCCACTTGCCCTTCGAAGCGCTCACCGCATTGCCCTCCTGAGGTTCGCAAAACCCTTCACCGGCATTGGTACGCGGCCGTGTTTACGGTACGGTTGGTCACTCATAAGCTGCTCCTTGTGGTTTTGGCGCCCGCAGCCGTCTGCGGAATCCGCAGACGGCTTCCGCGGTTCGTCAGCGATGACTAATCAGCTAACGGTCTCCGGCCAGCGTCTTGGGTGTCCGGCCAGTCACGGCGCGAAGGCTGGCCCTCCCCGAAGCTCGCGTCCTCGCCCACCGCCAGCAAAAGCGAGAAGTGGCCGCTCGGCCGTGCCGGCATCTCGTCGAACACCAGCTCTTCGGGCAGCCTCGTGAGGCTGATCTCGTCGCTGTTGTTAGCTTGCTCGACGAACGTGTCGAAGTGGGTGAAGTTGGAGGTCCGCAGGTCCAGCACCGGCTCCCTCGACTGCTCGAGCTTTCTCTTGAACCCCACCGCCGTGTCGAAGTTGACCATGTACTCCGAAAGCCTGCGGAACAGCTTCGGCAGGATGACGTGGCGGCGCGTGATGCTCGAAAGGTTCGAGGCCCTGAAGCCCTCGTTGGTCCGGTCTTCTGCGAAGACGCCTCTCCCCCCGTTGCGGGCCTCCTCCGCCGCGGCGGTCATCGCGTCGCGCAAGTCGCTGAACAGTCCGCGGTAGTAAGTCGGGTACGCAAGCCCCTCGGCTAAGGCCGCGTAATTGAAGCTGTCGCGGAGTCGCCCCTCTTCGAGCATCACGTCGTCGCCGTCCGCTTCGGGCGGGTCGCCGGCGTAGACGAACGCCACCGGCCGGCCGTTCTTCTCGACCGAGCGCGAGAGGATGTAGCCGCGCGTCCCGTCGTTCGCGCCCGTGACGAGCGTGCGCGCGTCGTTCCACTCGACATCCGTGATGCCGACGAAATCCAACAACCGGTCGGTGGAGGCGTGGGCGAGCGCGAGCGGCTGGTTAAGCGCGCTGCCCCCCCGCGGGGTGAAGTGAGTCTCAAGGCTGTCAATCGCCTCAAGGCGCAGTTGGACGTGGTTCCGGGGGTTGGGATCGGGCGGAGGCCCGGGCAGGTCGAGAATTAAATCCAGGTCGTCCGGCCTGAACCTGATGGAGTCGCCGTCCGGGGAGTAGCCGCGTACGTGGAATGTTCCTTTGATAACTTTGAAGGGCATCGTCTTCGCTCCTCTTTCTATGGTTCCCTGTTGCCGACGAGGCCGAATCGGCGGCCGCCGCGTAACGTCCGCAGTCCTTCACGGCGCGTCCGGCTCATTCGTCGCGCCTGAAGGTGTAGACCCGGTGGCGGCTGATGGTGCTCGGGTGGAGGATGAACAGCGGGCCCCAGGAAGGGTTCTTGTCGTGCATGATTTTCAGGACCGCCAGCATCCTCCCGAACAGGACCGGTATGTTGGCCCCGCCGGCCAGGGCCGCCGTCACGGCCGCCGAGACGACGTGGGCGGCGAACACTCCGGAGGCGAGTTCGACGGCCAGGGGCACCGTGGTCGTCAGCGCCTCGCGCAGTTGCTCGATGATCCCCTCGTCCCTGTTGCGCCAGTCCTGAATTTCGATAAGCGCGTGTCCGTTGAGCGCGTCACACTTCTGGCTGGCGATGACGCCCGCGACGATCTCGGCCGACTGGCGAGCTACCTGCTGACTGACGAGGACGCCCCCCAGGCGGATCGCCCCCACGTCCCTGTCCGTCTCCTGCTCGATGATGTTGGCCCACACCGCCGCCCCGTCGAAGCTCAGCAGCCGCACGGTCGAGGCGGCCAGGTAGCCGCGCAGAATGTCGGCGGGGTGCGAGTCGTTCGACGGCCCGACACTCCTGAGCCTCGGGTTGCCGGAGAAGGCCGCGTTGAGGCCCCTGAAGTAGGCGACGATTCCGATGCCCGCCGCCGGCCCCATGTTGAGAATGCCCATCACGTCCGAGGCGGTCTCGTCGATCCGGGATGACCAGTACTCGGCCAGCCCGAACCCGATGTTCTGGCTCTCCAGTTCTTGCTGGACGATGCTTGAGAGTTCCGGCCCCAAGCCCTCGTCGGCGTGGAGGATGTCGTGGCCGGCGGTCTCATGGCCGAGCGCGGCCCAGGCCATAAGCCCGAGGCGGGCGTTCGCCGGCGGCAGGTTGACGATGGCCGCCTCGACATCGAATGCCTCGTTGGTAGCATCTATCGGCCAGGTGTACGGGCCGAAGTCCGGCTGGCCCCACTTCACGAGCGGGGCGATGACGGCATGATCGGGGGCCTTAATGCCTTTCCGGTCTTGCGCGCTCAGGAAGCCGTCGTAGAGGTCGCTGACGACCTCCTCGAAGGCGTCCGTCGCCGCCTGCTGGAACTGCTCGCCGTTTTGCAGGATCGCGTGGGCGATGTCCATCATGAGGCCGCCCAGGCGCTCGCGCGGGGGGTCGTCGAAGAGTATCTGGCTGAACCTCGCCTGGCCGAGGTCTTTGAGCGTTTTGACGTAAGGCTCGAACACCGTCTCGCGGTAGAGGGGCGGGAGTTTCAGGCGTGACGCTTCAAGACGCCCGAGCAGTTCGTGGAAGTCATCCGGGTCTTCTGGCCCTGGGTCGCCGTCGAGCGCGGAGAATCGGGCGTCGGCGACGCAAGCCTGGAGATTCTCCAGGTTCGGCTGGAAGACGGCTCTCAGGGGGTTGAGAAACAGCTCGAACAGGCTGAGGTCGCGCGCGACGCCGAACCCGGCCTGCGCGGCGAAACTCCGTTCCCGCGGGTCTTCGCCTACGAACAGGCACCGCTCCGGGTGGTCGGCGAGGCCGGCCGCCTCCGCGGCCAGCTCAAAGATTTCGGGCGAGTCCTTGGTCTTGCCGACGACGGAACTGTAGATGAGTAGGTTCGGCTCGAAGTAATCGAGGATACCACTCTTCTTCAGTATCTCGTCCATCGTCTCGGCGGTCTCATCCCCGGTGTTGGAAATCACGCCGAGGCGCACGCCCTTGTCCCGCAACTCGGTGAGCGCCCCCTCCACGAAGGAGAAGACCTCAAGGGTCGGCGGGGGGGGCGAGAACCGGGGGACGCCGAGTATGTTGCCGATGTCGCAAAAAACCACTGCCGGCCCGTTCGCCGGGGCGGCGGTCTTTTTTTTCCTACTTGCCATTGGTTTTTATCCTCGTCAGGTTGAAGGGTGGCCCGAACGCCGAACGTCGTTCGGGGTCGCGCCCGGCGCTAGGGAGTGACGAAGGCGATGCGGCTCTCGGCCTCGTCGCTCAGGTTGCGGACGTAGTCGGCGAAGCGATCCCAGATGTCGTCAGTCCTCGAACTCGCCACCGGGGCGTTCGTGGGACGCCATTGCAGCGCGGGGGTAGTCATTATTTAACTTCCTCCTCCGAGGCGTTGTGAGATTGGGTGTGGGGGCGGGCGCGACACGGCTGAGGCCGCGACGC
>JALZHT010000070.1 GCA_030860645.1 Acidobacteriota bacterium | reverse complement strand
CCGAGCTGGCCGCGCGCGCGCAGCCGCCGCACGGCCTGACCCGGGCGCAGGCGGAAGTCATCGGGGAACACCTCACCGACCGCGTCCTCGTCGTGCAGGGGCCGCCCGGCACGGGCAAGAGCCACACGCTCGGCTTCGCCATCCTCGCGCGCCTGCTCGCGCAGGCCACCCCCGCGCGCCCCTTCCGCGTCGCCGTCCTCGCGCGCACGCACGCCGCCGTCAACGTCGCCCTCGAATCCGTCGCCAAGCGCCGACGCGAACTGACGGAGTTCCGGGTTCCGGGTTCCGAGTTAGTTAATGAATTGTCTTCAACGCGAAACTTAAAGATCGTGAAGGTGTGTAACGACGCGGGCGAGCCGGTGCCCGATGGGGTCGAGCGCGTGCTGCCCGAGGGGGGCGAGGAGTGGAGCGCGGCCGAGCAGTGGGAGACGCTTTTGGCGGAGCCGCTCGTGGTGGTCGGCGGGACGCCGGGCGGGCTGTACCGGCTGGTCAAGCAGGGCGCGTCGAAGGGGCGCGGGGTGGATTGGACGGGCGAGCACTTCGACCTCGTCGTCGTTGACGAGGCTTCGCAGATGGGCCTGGCCGAGGCTTTGACGGCCGCGGCGTTTCTCAGGGGGGACGGGCAGTTCGTGGCCGTCGGCGACCACCGGCAGATGCCGCCGATCCTCGCGCACGCGTGGGGCGAGGAGGGCCGCCGCGATTTGCAAAGGGCGCGCGTCTTCCTCTCGATCTTCGAGTACCTGCGGGAACTCGGCTTCGCGCGCGTCGCGCTCGACCAGTCTTTCCGCATCCCCTCGGAGGTCGCAGACTTCCTGCGCCGCCACGTCTACGCCGCCGACGGAATAGACTTCCGCTCGTCGAACCGCGCGCGGCTGCCGGAGTGCGAGGGCCTCGGAGAGGGGTGGCTGCGCGCGGCGCTCGCGCCCGAGCACGCGCTGGTCGTCGTCGAGCACGACGAGGAAGGCTCGCAGCAGTCGAACGAGTTCGAGGCCGCGCTCGTCGAGCGAATCGCGCGCGCGGCCTCGGACGCTTTGAAGTTGGACGCGCGCTCCGGCCTCGGCATCGTCGTCCCGCACCGCGCGCAGAAGGCACTGCTGGCGGCGCGGCTGCCGCACCTCGCCGAGTCCATAGACACGGTCGAGCGCTTCCAGGGCGGCGAGCGCGACCTCGTCGTCGTCTCGGCCACGGTCTCCGACCGCGAGTTCGCCGCCTCCGAGAGCGACTTCCTGCTTGAGCCGCGCCGCCTGACGGTCGCCGTCTCGCGCCCCCGCCGCAAGCTCGTCGTCGTCGCCTCGCGCGCCGTCTTCGACCTCATCCCCGGCGACCTCGACGACTACGAACGCGGCGCGCTCTGGAAACACCTCCGCCACGAGACCCGCGCCCGCACCCTCTGGGAGGGCGAAGTCAACGGCCACCGCGTCGCCGTCCGCGCCGCGGGGATACGTGACACCACAGGGGCGGGGCGGGAGGTCAGTTAAGATTGCCGTTGACAGCGTGTGGCGCGCGGGATATAAGCCACGCGTCAGCCAGAAAGCCGCCACGCCAAGCTTCACCGGCGGCTGCTTCACGACCAGATTCCTTCTCATGTCGGCCCGGCCGAAGCGCCTGCCACCGAAATTATGCCGTCGCTGTTCCGAGAGCACACGCCATTAGACTGCTACTTAGTGGACGGCGTCCCCGTCCATGTGAAGCGCGACGATTTGTACGCCCGCCCGCCCGCGCCGCCCCTCGCCAAGCTACGCGGGATGCGCCTCCTGCTCAGTCGCCTGTACGGCGAGGGAGTCCGCCTGACCGGCTGCTGGGACACGCGGGTCTCGAAGCTGGGACAGGGTCTCGCCGCGTGCTGTGCGGAGTTCCCCGGCATGAGGTGTGTCGTCTCTTACCCGGTGAAAAAGGGCGAGCCGCAGCCGGAGGCGATCCGCGCCGCCGCCGGACTGGGCGCGGAAGTCTACCCGGTGCCGGGGTCACGGATCACGATCTGTTTCGCGGCGGCGCGGCGGTACGTGCAAGGGCGCGGGGGCTTCATGCTGCCCTTCGGCTTGGAATGCGCGGAGGCGGTCGAGGGGGTGAGGCGGGAAGCCGCCAGCATCCCCGTGGAACTTGTGCGGGGCGGGACGCTTGTAGTGTGCTGCGGATCGGGCGTAACGCTCGCGGGTCTCCTGTCGGGTCTGCCCGTGCTGCCGCGCCGCATCGTCGGCGTCTCGTCCGGGCGGTCTCCGGCGAAGATCCGCGCCTGCCTCGGCCGCTACGTCGCGAGCCTGCCGGGCGGGCTGGAATTGCGGCCGGCCGCCGTGCCCTATGCGGTGGCCGTGACGCACCCCTGCCCGTTCCCCGCGCACCCGCATTACGACCTCAAGGCCTGGAAGTTCCTGCTCGATAACTTGCGGGAGTTTACCCGGCCGATCCTGTTCTGGAACATCGGCGCATGAACGGAGCGCCAGCGAACTATGACGAGAGAAACTACGCCTAGCCCGGAACTCGGAGACGCCGACGCGAGCGGCCTCCAAAGGTTCGTCTCGACGCTGAGAGGGGCACAGTGGCAGCGGCTGAGCGCGCGGCGGCGTGAGGAGTCGGTCGAGCACTGTTTCCGCTACTGGCGCGCGCGGGGGTTCCCTTACTACCGACTGCCGGACGGCGAGATGGTCAGGGAGTACCGGCGGCTCGCGGCGGCGCGGCGGGAGCGCGTCCTGCTCGGCGACGAAATACAGCTCTCGATGAGCGGGGTCAGGCTCGCCAACCACTTCCACCCGCAGATGTGGGGCGTGCCCGTCCGCGAGGCCCACACGCCGCTCGAGCGCTTCCATGACGACGCGCACCTGCGCCGCCTCATCCGCAAGGCGCTCACGATTTGGCCCGACCGGTGCGCCGCCAACGAAAGCAACCTGCGCCGCATGCTCAAGACCTTTAGCAACACCGCCGGGGTCTCGAACTTCCGCCCGACGGCGGCCAAGGCCATCTACGAGGAGTATTCGGGCGACGGCGACCGCGTGCTCGACTTCGCGGCCGGCTACGGCGGGCGTCTGCTCGGGTGCCTCCCGCTCGACCGCCACTACGTCGGCCTCGACCCGTGTCAGGAGCAGGTGCGGGGGCTGCGGGAGATGGTCGGCAAACTCACGGCGCTCGTCCCGGTGCGCGGGCGGGCGGCCATCCGCCGCGCGTGCGCCGAGGACTTCCTCCCGTCGCTGGCCGCCGGCTCCTTCGCGCTCGTCTTCTCCAGCCCGCCCTACTTCGACCGCGAGCGTTACTCGTCCGAGCCGTCGCAGAGCTATCTCAGGTATCCGACCTATGAGGAGTGGCTGGGGGGCTTCCTTCAGCCGGTGCTGCGGGGGTGCCGGAGGGTCTTGCGGTCGGGCGGCTACCTGGTCATCAACATCGCCGACGTGAACGGCTACCGCCTGACCGACGACGCCCTCCGCCTCGCCTCAAGGTATTTCACGCTGGTGCGCACGCTGAGGCTCCGCCTCGGGCGGAAGCCGTACCTGCGCAGCCAGACGGGCGGGGCGTTTAAGTATGAGCCCGTCTTCGTCTTCAAGAAGCGCCGGCGCTGACGCTACGGGAAACTCGTGTCCCCTGCCGCTGCCCGAGCCTTCTCGCGGTTGACCGTCTTGTCGCCGACGTCCCGGTAGTCCTCCTCAATGGAGAGCGCCGCGTCGAAATATTCGATGGCCCGCTCGACGTTGCCGGTCAGCCGGGCCAGCCGGCCCAACTCGTACAGCGCGAAGCCGTACCTCGGGCGCAGCGTCTCGACCACCTCGGTCAGGTGCTTCGCCGACTCGTTGAAGTGGCCGACCATTCGGGCGGCGTACCCGCGCGACTCCCCGGCCAACTCGGCCAGATACCTGTACGCCTCTTCGGGGCCGAGGAGCCAGAAGTCGGCGGGGGGCGGCTCGTCGTAGGGGTAGTCAGTAAGGAGCCAGTAGCCGAGGCGCATGTGGCCCGAGCCGATGTCGCAGTAGTTGGCCCAATTCTTCGGGCTGTAGCGGTCGGCCTCCAGCAGGTGTCCGAGCGCCTCGTCCAGCTTCCTCAACTTTTCGTCCAGCTCGTCGAAGTAGTCGGTGTAGTACATCAGCGACATGCCGCGGGCGTTAAGCACCGTCCACTTGATCTCGTTGTAGGCGGCAGGGTCGAGCGTCTGGAGGAACTCTAGCCTCGCGGCAACGATGTCGTACTGCCGTCTGGATTCCTCGAAGTGTGCCCGGGCCGCCGCCTCGTCCGGGTTTCGTGGGTCGGGCTGGATGATCCACATCGCGTGCGTCTGCGCGAGGCCGGCGTGGGCGAGGAGTTGAAGGACGAGGTTACTCGTGTTGCGGATGACGGCGTTGAAGTGCTCGTCCGCCTTCTTCAGCCACCTGTGGCTGTAGCGGTGATAATAGGCGACGGCCAGGTTGTAGCGGATCTCCGTGGCGTAGGGCGACTCTTGCCGGAGCAGTTGTTCGAACTGCTCGGCGGCGTCCTTCGGCTTCCCGACGAGGTCGGAGACCACCGCCCCGTAGAAGACCGCGCGCATGTATCTCGGGTCCCTGTGCCGGGCGTCCCTGAGCTTGCCCTCGGCGGCCCTCAGGTGTTCCAGCTCCTTCGACTTCTTGTAGTTGTCAATGTCGGCCAGCGCCGCTCTGACCAAGTTATGGGCTTCGGTGTTGTTCGTCTCCAGATTCATGCTCATTTTCTCTTATAACCCCCTCAGATAAGACAAGACAGTCGAGGCCAGAACCCGCTGCTTCCCGACTAGGTCGGGCGGTGAGAGGACGACCTCCCAGAGCCGCAAGACCTTGCCCTCCCTTTTGAGACTGACGGCGGCTTGGAGGCTCTCGCCATCCTGAACCAGGAGCCCGCCAATGGAATACTCAGGCTTGTCCACCCGCCGCGTCACGACGCCCGCGATCTTGCCGTAGGAGCCGGGCAGCAGCTCTACGAGTTCGCCCAGTTCCGAGGCCGCCTGCATCTCGACGACGTTGACGAACTGCGACCTCCCGTCGACGATTAGAGGCAGCGCGGTGGACTTCTCCATCTCGACCTTGAGCAACTCGACGAAAAGTCCCCCCGCCTTGTCCTTAGTCAGGTCGGCGAAGGGCTCAATCCCGAGCCGGTTCCGGCCCCTGCGCCGGACGTAAAGCCCCAGCAGCACGACCAGTAGCGTCGCCAGTATTATCGCCGTAAACACCCTCGCCATCCAAATCCCGCGCCGCCCGAGCGGCCGGCCCAGCGGGGTCAGCAGGTATTCGTTCAAAGGCGACAGACTCTTTTCGGTAACACGCCGGAGCGCGACGAATGCCGCCTCCCGGGTTGACGGGGTGGCGGCGTCGAGCGCTTTCGCGTAGGCGGCTTCGGCCTCCTTGAGCCGGCCGGTCTCCTCGTAGAGCATCCCCGCGCGGAGTTGCCTGAGTGCCTCCGCCTCCCCCCCCGTGGCCGCGCCCTCGAAGCTCTTGGCGGCGGCGTCGTACCAAAAGACGTTAGCGCCGACTCGGCCCCGCTCGTCGAGCGTGACCTCCTGATAGCCGCGCGCCTGCGACGGCCCGTCCTGGAATTTGGCCGACAGCGGCGGGCAGACATGCAGCTTGAGGAAGCTGTCGGGCCGATAGACGGATTGACGCACCCAGTGATGATCGAGATAAGTGGCGCGACGCCAGTCGTGGTAGTGGCCGGCGAACAAGCCCTTCACCTCCGGGAGCCTCACGACCTCGTCCCAGGCCGCCCGCACCTCGTCGCCGACGAACCACGCGGAAAATTGATACTTGCCGTCGGGTGCGGGCTGCCCGCCCGCCGGGGCCGGGTAATACTTCTCGGGCTTGCCGGGGTCGAAGCACTGCCCCGGGCGGTCGCGCGCCTGCCGCTGCACGGCCGTACGCGTGTCGCCGCTGAAGATCGGGTATGGGTCGTCGAGTTCGGGGATGTGGTAGAAGATGTAGAGGTAGGGCGCGCCGGCCGAGTTCACGCCGTCGAGGACCTGTCCGACGTGCTCTTCGCGCTGCCGCGCGCGGTTGCGGGCGAGGCAGTCGAACCTGTAGTTGTTCTTGAACGAGGCGTTGTTAAAGCCGATAAAGGCGTAATCGCCGGTGCGGTAAACGCCAGGCCGGGGGCCTCCCTGCGGGGCCGGCGCGCAGAGGTCAATGACGCGGATGCGGTGCGGCAGGAGCTTCCTCGCCAGCCTCTGGACGAAGTCGTGGTAGTAGTTAATCGTGTCCGGCGACTCCTCGACCAGGTCGTTGTTGCCAGGCACGAAGAGCCATAGTTTAACCTGCGACGCGGCCAGGATCGCGGCCGCCTCGGACGCGCCCCGCTCAAGCTCGGCTTCGATGTCGGCTGTCGGCTTGAGCTTGCTTCTCTTCGTCGGCTTACCGTCGCGCTCGGGGGACGGCTCCTCGACGCTCACGCTCACAAGCCCCTCGACCCCCAAGTCGCCCGTGACGGCCACGAACTCGTAGGCCACCCCCTCGGCCACCCGCTCGTTGAGCCGGCGCACGAAGGCGGCGAGCGCGCCCTGGCTCTCCTCCTCGCCGCCCTGGTCGAAGAGGTGCGGGTCGGTAATCTGGACGAAGCGGACTGTGGCGGGATGTGCCAGCGCGGCCACGCACCAGAGGGCCTGGCAGGCGAGGAGTAGGGGGAGCTTTCGGAAGTCCCACGCGGCCGCACGAGAGGGCGGCCGCCCGCTGTGAGTTTCGGTCATGGCGCGAAACCCCCTGGCTGTCGGCGCACGCTGTCTTGGCGGGAGGGGCGCGGCCGACTTCGGCGGTCTCAAGGGCTCATGCAAGCCGGGCAGCTCGAAGGGCCGGCCCGACATCAAGCGGCGCGCGAAGCCGGTGGCTCGGCGCACCTCGGGGCGGCGTCAATCTAGCACCAAAGACAACTCACCACAACGCTAAATCCCGCCGGGAACGCAAGGCCGAACCCGCGTTTGTGTCATTCGTGGGGTGGTCAGGGCGAAGGCGGGCGCGGGGCCTCGACGTTCGAGAGGTGCGAGGCGACGACCTGCCAGCGGCCTTTCATCTTGACGTAGGTGTCGGTGTAGCGCGACACGTCGCGCACGGTCTTGCCGTCCTGCTGGAACTCGCCGACGACGCGGCCCATCAGGATGACGGTGTCGCCGTAGGCGCGCGACTCCACGCCCTCGGTGTGGAACTTCGGCGGCGGGCCTTTGCGCGGCGCGCGAATCATGTCCATCAACTGCGGCTTGGTCTGGACGCCCCCGTTCGGGAACGTGATCGTGAAGCCCTCGGCCACGATCCGATCCATCGCCGCGGCGTCGTTCTTCTCGTAGGCGTCCAGCCAATCGCGCTCCAGCTTCCTCACTTCACGCTCGGCCTGGCTCAGGTTGTCCTGCCGGGCCGCGCCGTAGCCGGCCGCGGCGAGCGCGACGGCGACGAGCGCCGCGGCGCTCAAGAATCTTCTGTCCATTCACTTTCCCCTTTCGGCCTCTGAAATGTTCGACCCTGGTTCCTTCCGGCACACGGCGACGATGTTGGCCCCGTACCCGCGGAGCAGGAGCCGCCCGAGCAGGTCGGAGGCGGGCAGCGCATACCTCCAGACCCTCGGCACGTAGGGCAGGAACGTCGTGGTGCTCATGCGGCTGACGCGGAGGAACTCGGAGAGGTGTGCCTCACACTCGGCGAAAGACCACTGGATGTAGTGCTCCCTGGCGATCTCCTCCTCCCTCCGCCGGAGGTAGTCGGTGCCCGAGAGCAGCAGCTTCCACCACGAGCGGCGGTTGTTGAGGGTGAGGAGGAAGACGCCGCCCTCCCTGAGCAGCCTCCGGACTTCTGAGAGCGCCCGGCGGTAGTCGGGGATGTGGTCGAAAGACGCGGTCGAGATAATCACGTCCACCGACTCGTCTGCGAGCGGGATGTCCTCAGCCGAGCACCTGACGGCCGCGTACCTCGCGTCCGTCAGCCTCTCCAGGGCGCGCCCGGCGAGGGCGGGCCGCCCCGGCTCCACGTTGATGTAGGTGCGGGCGTCGTCTTTCACCCACTCGAAGAGGCCGCCCGCGCCGCCGCCCAGCTCAAGCAGATCGAGCTTGCGCCCGCCGGCGGCGAGCGACACCTCGCGCCTGATCCAGCGGTGCAGGGTGGCGGCCACCGACGCGACGTAGCCGTCGGCCAGCGCGTCTTCGAGCAGGCGGTTGTCCTGGTGCTCGATGAGACCCTTGCCCTGGCTGACGGGGTAGCAGGGCTGGCCGTGCTCGTCGAAGGAGGCGGGTTCGGTCGTGAGTTTGGGTTGAAACATCGCTGACGAATCCCGACCCCGGTCAGGATTGCGGAATGTGGATTGCGGATTTGAAGGCACGCTCGCCCGGGAGGGCGCGGCTCCCAGCAACCACGAATCCGCAATCCGCATTCGGGGCGGCCCGCTCTCAGGCATCTTACTTTTACGGCCGGCCGGCCGCAATTTGTCAGCGGCGGCGGGCGGTGTTATATCTACGCATCGCCCGGCAACCGACGCCCTTATCCGAAAACCCCGAAAGGCACGCCAGCAGGAAAAGTATGACGAAAACTCCCATCACGGTCGCGTACGGCGACGGCATCGGCCCCGAGATCATGGAGGCCACGCTCCGCATCATCACGGAGGCGGGCGCGCGGCTCGACATCGAGCGCATCGAGATCGGCGAGCGAGTCTACCTCGCCGGCAACCCGGCCGGCATCGAGCCGGGCGCGTTCGACAGCTTGCGCCGCACCAAAGTCTTCCTGAAGGCCCCCATCACGACGCCGCAGGGCGGCGGCTACAAGAGCCTCAACGTGACGGTGCGCAAGACCTTCGGCCTCTACGCCAACGTCCGCCCGTGCGTCTCCTACCACCCGTTCGTCGAGACCAAGCACCCGGTGATGGACGTGGTCATCGTGCGCGAGAACGAGGAGGACGTGTACGGCGGCATCGAGTACCGGCAGACGGGGCAGGTCACGCAGTGTCTGAAACTCATCTCGCGCCCCGGCACCGAGAAGATCGTCCGCTATGCCTTCGAGTACGCGCGCCGCAACAGCCGCCGCAAGGTCACGTGCTTCACCAAAGACAACATCATGAAGATCACGGACGGCCTCTTCCACAAAGTCTTCGACGAGGTCGCCGCCGAGTACCCCGACATCGAGAACGAGCACTGGATCGTGGACATCGGCGCGGCCAAGCTCGCCGACACGCCGGAGAACTTCGACGTGGTCGTGCTCCCGAACCTCTACGGCGACGTGCTCTCGGACGTGGCCGCGCAGATCGCCGGGAGCGTGGGCCTCGCCGGCTCGGCCAACATCGGGGAGCACATCGCCATGTTCGAGGCCATCCACGGCTCGGCCCCCCGCCGGGCCGGGCAGAACCTCGCCAACCCCTCGGGCCTCTTCCTCGGCGCGGTGATGATGCTCGTCCACGCCGGGCAAACCGAAGTCGCCGAGAGCGCGCACAACGCCTGGCTGCGGACGATGGAGGACGGCGTCCACACCTACGACATCTACAAGGAGGGCGTGAGCCGCGAGAAGGTCGGGACGCGCGAGTTCGCCGAGGCGGTCGTCGCCCGGTTGGGCCAGCGGCCCGAGACGCTCAAGGCCGTGAGCTACAAGGCGGGCGGCGGCGAGGCCGCGTTCGCGACGCGGATGGCGCGCGAGACCGCCGCGGCCACGAAGGAGCTGACCGGCGTGGACGTGTACCTCGATTGGAAGGAAGGCTCGGCCGAGCAGCTCGGCGGCGCGATGGAGAACCTGGCCGGCGACGGGCTGCACATCTCTTCGATTGCCAACCGCGGCGTCAAGGTCTGGCCGGGCGGCCACAGCGAGACCTTCTGCTCCGACCACTGGCGCTGCCGCTTCACCGCGGAAGCGGGCGGCGGCGCGGTCACGCACGCGCAGGTCGCCGCGCTCCTCGCGCGCGCGGCCCAGGCC